>NZ_KI272825.1 GCF_000469505.1 Leptotrichia sp. oral taxon 215 str. W9775
GCTTTAATCAGGACAGCAGGGATAAGCAAGGAATCACAAGAAACACAGTAGTTGGAGATGTTGAGATAGCAGAAGCCGAAGGAAGTCCAATAAACAGGGACTTAGAAAAAGCCAATGAAGTAACGAAGGACACTCATAGCAGAACAAATATTAATGTAGAGCCACAGGTTATAGAATATATTTCAAACCCGGCAAAGTTCAAGGAAGATCTGGAAGTAGCAATACTTGAAGGAAAAGCAACAGGGGAAACAGTATTAAAATCCATAGAGAATATTGTAAATGGTGGGAAAGAAGATATTGGAGACCCTGAAAGAAGAGCAATAAATGAAATCAAGGAAGCTGTGATAAGGGTAAAGACGGCACCTCAGATGGAAAGTATAGCGAAAGCGGAAGACCTTAATTCACCTGATGTACTTAAGGAACTTGGTATAGCTGCGATAGAAAAATATGACCCGTATGACCCTAATCTTCCGATAAAAGTAAGACAGAGAGTGGAAAAGACACTTAAGGATGGAAAAATTCCCGGAGTATTCTATGACGAGATTACAAACAAGATATTTGTGTATAAGGGAATGGAAGATGACTTAAAAATACGTGCAGGGATAGCAAGGGAATGGAAGATATCGGAAGACCTTAAGAATGAGAAAGGTAAGCCGAATGAAGAAGGCAGACTGAAAGCGACGGTAGCAGGAGAACTGGCTTATGATGACATGATGAAACGGGGACGTGAAGGAAAGACAGAGAGCATAAGCACAGATAGGTTTGCAGATGCCGTAATGGATGTTAATAGTGAGGTTACGAGTGATAAGATCATTGTACCTGAAAGATATATCAAAGATAGAACTATAAAAGATGAAAAAAAGGTTAATGAAGCTTTTGCTAAAGTATTTGGTAAAAAATACGCTAATTTCGATTTAAAAAAATATAACGAGATTAATTTGACATCACCTTATGCAAGTGAATATGTATCAAAAATGAATTATTATTATATGCAGGCTAACAATCATGTGACCTTAGAAGAATTTAAAATGAATAAAAAAAATTATACAAGAATTAAAGACAGTGAAGCGGTTTTGCATAATATTAGAAATGGGAAAATTTATATTGGGGAAGATGTAAATGTAAAATACGTAAACAATAATAATGGAAAGGAAATAGTTTTAGATTCTAGAGAAAACCTTGTGAATGATTATTATAATAGAGGAAGTTTTAATACAGTTACTTATATGAATGATAAAGATCCGGATAAAACTAAACATGGGAAAGATATAATTTATTGGTTAAATTGGGGAACAGGACCAGATGATAAAAGTAGTGTATTAAAAAGAATAGAATTATCTTTAGTAGGAAAAGTGGTATCTGATAATTATGGAGATATAAAAATTTGGGCAGCATCAAGAGGGTATAATTCTATAGGTTTAAAAGAAGCAATGGAGTATGCATCTGACCGTCACTTTTTAGATAATTTTAAAGAACAATTAAATAATTTATTGAAATTAAATTTTGAAGCAGTAATACCTCAAATGAATATTAGGAGATAAAATGAAAAAAATAATAGCATTCTTAATTATGTTAGCCGTATTTCTTTATTTTAATAATTCAAAAAAAATAAAAAAAGAAGGATTTTACTCAGTTTCGTTTTTTTATTCTGACAATAAAGAAAAGATTTTTGAAGTTGAAGATATTGAAATTGATTATTTTAAAAATATTATTATAAAATTAAAAAAAATATACAATAAAATGGAATTGAAAAAAATAATAGTTTATTATAAAGATAAAAAAATTGGTGAAATTATTGTAAATGAAAGATTGGGAATTGATAGTTTAAAAGATGCCAAATATATTGATATTGATAAAAAAGAATTTATTTATTCAATAGATAAAGAAATAACTGACATTTTAGGTTCAAAAAACGAAAAATATGAAATTACCACATCTATCTATATGGAAAAAGGATTTGATTTAGAGTTTGTAATAGAAAATGAAGGCAAAATAGCTACAATAAAAAAAGAAATTTCAGTTGCTTATAATGAGTAATAACTAAGATCTTTTATTAATAATTATTTTATAAAAAAATACTTAGTAAAACTGGGGCTAGGAAGTTTTTTAGGAGATTTTGCAGACAGATATACTCCTGGAGAGGTACAGTATGGTACATCAGAAGAAGTTAACCAACGTCAAAAGACTGAAAATTTAGCAGTAAAGCTGCCAACAGATATATTGGTCAGCAGGGCGGTCAACGGCTTTGTATTAAAACAGTTTAAAATGAATAAAGCAGGAAATACAAACAGGGAAGTCGCTACTGTTGAAAATACCTCAAAAGGTACCGAATATATGAGGAAGGACAGTGTCTTTATAAATGATGGTACACCTGGAGGAACAGTAAAGCTTGAAAGCC
>NZ_KI272826.1:0-38133 GCF_000469505.1 Leptotrichia sp. oral taxon 215 str. W9775
CAGCAGTTCCACTATTAGCAACAACATTCCAAGCTGTAGTATCTTTAATTTTCTGTACTCCGGCAGGATCCAGATTATCTAATTTTTTTGTTGCCGCATTATCTATTTTATCCTTAACATCTTGCTTAAGTTCCATTGTAATTGTGTTTCCTGCAGCAGTTGATGTTAAGTATGTTCCATCCCCTTTTACAGTAAGTGTCTGGTCATGAAGACGTACATCTGCTCCTCCAGAAGTAGTATTTCCTGCTATTTTAAGGTTTGTAGACTTTAACTGAGCTACGTTTACTGCATCAGTATCTTCCTTACCTGCAGCAACTCCTGTAATTTGACGAGTTTTATTTGCACCGTCTCCAACAGATACTGCTGCCATATTAGCAGTTTTAGCAGTTCCTGCAAGTCCTGAGTAAACATTTGAACGGCCATCAGCCATATCAAATCCTGTTACACCTGCAGCTGTAGTTGCTTTAGATTCACTTCCAAGAGCAACTCCGTTTGCTACAGTTGCACTTGAATCTTTACCTATAGCAACTGCATTAGTTCCTGCTGAACCTACACTTGCTTTTGTACCAAATGCGATAGAACTTTCAGCCTGTGCTTTTGCGTTTGCACCTATTGCTGTAGCTCTAGCCGCTGTTGCCTGAGTATTGTCTCCTCTTCCTTGTTCCAATGTAGCTGTGTTGGCATTTGTAATACCCCCGATTGCGATAGCCTGTTCGTGAGTAGCGTCAGAAGCGGCTCCGACTGCGATACTTCCTCCTAATCCACCATCAGCTGTAGAACCACCTCTTGCTGCAACCCCTAAAGCAACTGATCCTGTTGATATTGTGGAAGATTGTCTACCACTACTTATAGAGTTATCTCCTTTTGCGTATGCTCCTACACCTGTTGCGATAGATGAAGTTCCTTCAGCATTAGAAAAGTAACCTAAAGCAAGACTCAGGTTTTTAGAACGGGCTCCTACCCCCATACTCATTCCCTGATAATCAGAGTATGAATTTGCCCCTATTGCAATACCTTGTGTTCCGACATAACTTGGATCAGCATAGATATTGTTTTGTGCAAGGCTAGTACCCATGTATGTACTGTTATCATCATTTTTATAACGGCCAATTGTTGAACCGGAATTGTTTGTAGTATTATCAACTTTAGCTTCGTGTCCTATTGCTACTGAACCTTCTGAATTAGTACTTGCCTTATTACCGATTACAACACTGTTTTTACCAGTTTTTGTCCATTGGGTAGGTGCACCTGAATTCATAACCTGTTCCGTAGTTTTTGCCCCATTACCTACAACAACAGCATTTTCTGATGTAACAGTTGCACTAGCGTTTGGTCCTATAGCTATTGAGTTTGTAGCTAAAGCTCCTTTATTATCTGCGTTTCCTGTTTCTGTAGAATTTATTGATACGTATTTAAATCTGTCCTGTAAAGTTTGAGCTACTGAATATAACTGCGATCCGTTTATCGCATCAGTAGATGTTGCACTGATGTTACCTGCCGCAACATTTTTAATTTGACGGTTAAATGTACCATTTTTACCTATTGAAACAACATCTCCAACTTTTGTACCGCTTCCACCGGCGAAATTGTTATATGTAACTCCGTTTATTGTTACGGAAGTTTCCTGTGTACCTGTAGCATTAGCTGTAGTTGCCCCTCCTCCAATAGCAACAGAGTTGTCAAGATCAGCTACTGCACCTGTCCCTACAGCTGTTGCATTTACTTTGTTAGCCTTGGACATAGTACCGATAGCAAGTGATAAATCCCCTGATATTGATTTAACACCAAGGGCTACTGCACCACTTCCTGATTTTGTTGCATTAAAACTTGTAATATCCCCAGGTGCCACTCCAGCCAGATCACTCATTGCTGTTGAAAGGCTAGCGGTTTTCGAACCTGAACCTAATGTATACGTTACTGATTTAGCAGCAGCTTTTTGAAGATCATCTCCCCCTATTGCTATGGATGAATGTCCTTCAGCTATAGTATCTCCCCCTATTGCTATAGATTGATCCCCTTTTGCCCAGGCTCCTCCACTGTCACCGTATTTACGAGCACCTGCATCTCTTGTTGTTCCACTTCCTCCTATTGCTATTCCTTGAGATGTATGAACTGAGGTATTATTATCATCTCCAACCATGGCATTTGCACCAATAATTACATTATAACCTCTTGTTTTACTAGCAGTATTAGGTAGTGTTTTGGCATTTAGTCCTTGATTGTATAAACCTGCCCCTGCTCCGATGGCAACATCAGACTCTCTGAGAGCTGTAGCATTTTCTCCTATTGCTACAGCTTTGTTATAACCTGTAAAAGAACCTTTACCTGTTGCGATAGCACTCATACCATTTGCAATGGCAGCATCACCACAGGCTATTGCATCAGTACCTGGTGCACTTCCTAGAGTTGTAGGATTTCCTGTAGTTACCCCGGTAACTCTAACTGTACAAACATTTCCTCCATACAGTTTCTTATCTTCTGTCGTTATTGTTCCTGCAGCTACTGCAGCTGCCAGAAAACATAATTTATTTTTAAATTTTCCCTTTTGTGTTTTTCTTTCTTCTTTCTTCTTTCTACTCATTATATCTCCTTATTCTCAATTATTTTTCGTTTTATTGTACATTGTATCAAATAAGTAACAAAAATACAAGAAAATTCTTAAGTTATTCTTTGCACAAAATTTTTGATGTTTGAATTTTATACTTATAAACTTTCTTTAACCTAGTAATCAAGATAATTAAGAAAAATAGCGTTTGATATTACAAATGTTTTTTAATATGGTTGTGTAACTTTAGAAAAATTAAAATACTTTGTTATTTTTGATTTAAATGGAGTATTTTTTTATTATTGATAAATTAAAGAAAATCATTGTATATTGAAAAATATTATAGGTAATTTGAAAGTTTAGAATAGAAAAAGAGTTTTTTATTTTAAAAATGATGTTATTAGTTAATATTTAATTAATGAATGTTAACAAATTGTGAAAAAAAACTTTGCAAAGCCTTATAACATAAGTGAAGAAGTTGTCTCATGTGCAGGAACAAATTCACTGACATAAATAACAAATTTTAAAAAAATTCTTTCGTATCTGTTAAGATATGAAATGTCTATAAATAGTGAAAATTCCTGCCTTGTGGGACAACTCCCATAATTTATGTTTTATACGAGTAAAAATTTAGTAAACGAAAGGATATATTGTATCCATATTTTCATTATTTTTAGATAGTTTCCTGATTTTAAAATAATTCAGGTGCAGAAACTATTTCAAGCTTTTCATTAATTTCAAAAATTAAAGGCTTTCCTGTAGGAAGATTTAACTCCAGTATTTTTTTATTGTCAATTTTCAGCAGATACTGGATTAAAGCCCTTAGACTGTTTCCGTGAGCGGCTACAATTACATTTTTCCCTTTTTCTATTTCCTTTGAGATATGTGAATCCCAATATGGCAGTACTCTGTGAATTGTATCTTTCAGGCTTTCCCCTCTAGGACATTCATCAGCAGGGATATCTTTATATCTTTCCTGGAATAGTGGATAGTTTTCCTTGTCATCGGTGCTTATCTGTGGAGGAGCCACATCAAAACTTCTTCTCCATATGTGAACCTGTTCATCCCCATATTTTTTTGCAGTTTCAGCCTTGTTCAGCCCCTGCAGTGCCCCGTAATGTCTTTCGTTAAGTCTCCAAGTCTTATAAACAGGGATATATAGCTGGTCAATTTCTTCAAGTATGTAGTTCAAGGTTTTGATGGCCCTCTTCTGAAAGGATGTAAAGGCAACATCAAAAACATATCCGAGTTCCTTCAAAGATTTTCCTGCGGCTTTTGCTTCATTTATCCCTTTTTCAGTCAGGTCGACATCAACCCATCCGGTAAATCTGTTCTGAAGATTCCATTCGCTTTCTCCATGTCTTACAAGTACTAATTTCATAAAATTACCTCCTGTGTGTAAAAATTAATTGTAACAGATATTCTCCATACAATTTTATTATATACCTATCAGATAAAAAAATAAAGGAATAAAGTAAAAATCTTAAATAAATATGGTATAATGCTTAAAGCATCAGTTATTTCGGAAGGGAAGACCTGGAACAGATAAAAATCCGTAATAACTGTTATACAGAAAAATTACTGAAGGAATTGGATGAAGATAGATGAAAACAAATGAAATAGTAATTGGAACAAGAGGGAGCATTCTGGCCCTCGTACAGGCAGAAAAAGTACAGAAAATGCTGACTGAAAAATATGAAGAATTAAGAAAAAGAGATGATTTTAAAGGGATAAAAGGATTTGACAGGGATTTACCGTTAAATGTAAGTCTTGAAGTTATAACCACAACAGGAGATAAAAATCTGAAAAACTTTTCTGAAATGAAAAAGGCGGTACAGAAGGAACTTTTTGTAAAGGAAATAGAAAAGGAAATGATCGAAGGGAAGGTGGATCTGGCGGTACACTCCTTAAAGGATATGCCACTTCGTACTCCTGAAGGCCTTTTAAATGCATGTTTTCCTTTGAGGGAAGATAACAGGGATGTGCTTATTTCAAGAAACGGGTTAAAGTTAAGTGAATTGCCTGAAAATTCCGTGGTTGGAACTGGAAGTGCAAGAAGGGAAAAGGAAATACTGAATTTAAGAAAGGATGTCCAGGTAAAACCTATCCGTGGAAATATTCATACGAGACTGAAAAAACTTGATGACGGAGAGTATGATGCAATAGTTCTTGCGGCCGCAGGGATGAAAAGGGCAAAACTTGAAGACAGAATAACAGAATATTTTGATATTGATACATTTATGCCTGCACCTGGTCAGGGAATACTGTGTATACAGTGCAGGGAAAATGATGAAAGGATAAGGGCTCTGCTTGAAATAATAAATGACAGCGAAGTTACCCTCATGTGTCAGGTTGAAAGGGAATTTTCCAGAATATTCAATGGAGGATGCCACACACCGATAGGATGTTCTTCTGCCATTGAAGGAAGTACATTGAAACTGAAGGGCATGTACAGTAAGGACGGGAAAAGAATATTTAAGAAGGTGGAAGGTGACAAAAATAAGGCAGGGGAACTTGCAGAAAAATTAGCCGGGGAGATAAGAAATGAATAATAGAGGAAAAGTTTACATTGCAGGAGCAGGATGTGGAAATGAAGGGCTTATAACAGTGAAGCTTAAAAGTGTAATGGAAAAGGCTGAATGCATAATTTACGACAGGCTTGTAAATGAAAGCATACTGCAATATATGAAACCTGATGCGGAGCTTATTTACATGGGAAAGGAAAATGTAGAAGGTGGAGAACTTCAGAAAAAGATAAATGAAATAATAGTGGAAAAAAGCAGGGAAGGACTGACTGTATTAAGGCTTAAAGGTGGAGATCCCTTTGTATTTGGGCGTGGTGGGGAAGAAATAGAAGCCCTTATAGCAGAAAATATAGATTTTGAAGTAATTCCCGGAATAAGTTCGGCAATTGCTGTTCCTGCCTATGCTGGAATACCTGTAACACACAGGGGGATAAACACTTCCTTTCATGTATTTACAGGGCATATGAAAAAAGATGGAATTGAGCATGACTACGAAACTGTTGCAAAACTGGAAGGAACTCTGGTTTTTCTAATGGGACTTGGAAATCTTGAAAAAATCACGGAAAATCTTATAAAACATGGAAAAATGCATGAAACTCCGGTGGCAGTTATAAAAAATGGAACAACTGCAAAACAGGAAACATACACGGGAACATTGGGAACAATAGCAGGGATTGTAAGAGAAAATAATGTTAAAGCGCCGGTTATAATAATAATTGGTGAAGTGGTAAATTTAAGGGAAAAAATGAAATGGTTTGAAAATATGCCGTTATTTGGTAAAAATATACTGGTTACGAGAAATAGGGATAAACAGGAGGAAATTACAAGTAAAATAATTGAGTTTGGAGGTCAGGCCATAAATATTCCTTTTATAAATATAGAATATCTTGATTTTGAAATGCCGGATCTTTCAAAATACAGCACACTTCTGTTTAACAGCCTAAATTCAGTAATCGGATTTATGAGGAAAATAAAGGATATGAGGGTGCTGGGACACTTAAAAATAGGTGTTGTAGGGAAAAAAACAGATGAGGAAATGAAAAAATACAGGATAATTCCGGATTTCTATCCAAAAGAATATACAGTGGAAAAACTTGCCGCTGAAAGTGTAAACTTTACAGAAGAAGGAGAGAATATATTGTTTATAGTATCTAACCTGTCTCCTGTAAATGAAGAAAAATATACGGAATTATATAAAAGAAATTATGACAAACTTGTGGTGTATAATACGCATAAACTGAAAATTGACAGTGAAAAGGCAAAAAAATATGTAAAGGAAAGTGATATACTGATGTTTCTGAGTTCATCAACTTTTGAATCTTTTGCTGACAGCATTCACTTAAGTGAAAACGATGAAATGAAGGAAATGCTAAGCAAAAAAATACTTGCATCAATAGGTCCTGTAACAACAAAAACTATAGAAAAATATGGACTGAAAGTGGAAATAGAAGCAGAAGAGTATACTGAAAACGGACTTCTTCGGGCAATTCTTGATAAAACTGCTTCGGAAAAATAAAATATATGAGAATTTTCAGTTTATTTTCATTTTAAAATGGTATATAATGTATACACAAAATAAAAAAGGAAGAAGGAATAACAGATGAGAAAAGTACTTTTAGTAACAGCAATACTAGCAGTATCAGTTTTAGGAATGTCAGCAACAACATCAGCCGGATATGTAAATAAGGCAGCAGGAAAAGCATCAGTTGCAACAGGGAAAATATCAGAAAAAACAGCTGAGGCAACAGCTTTAAATTTTATTAATATTTATTACAGTAATTTACGAAATCAAATAGATGACAGTAAATGGTTTGAAGCACAGCCACTTACCAATAATTTTAAAAAAGCATATAAAAATCAGGAAAGAGCTATAGAAATATCGGAGCAGATTTTATCTGGGAAAAAAGTAAGTAAAGCAGACCAGGAATTTTCCAGAAAATATTCAGTAGACTATACTCCAATATTTGGTGCAAGAATATTTTATTTAGATGAAAATTCGGTTTTTGTAGTGAAATCATACAATCAGAAAACAGGAATTGTTACTCTGAAGGATGAAAAAACAGAAATAGAACTACCTGTAAAAGTAGTGAATGTTAAAGGAAAATGGTTAATAGAAGGAGCAGGGACTGTAAATATTTCCGAATAGAAAAATAGAATAAATATAATGGTATGAGAGCTTGAAATTGCTCTCATATTTAGTTACAATATAAATTAAATAGAGTATTAAAGGAAGAAGGGATTTCTTTGCGTTATTCAAAAATTCTGGATGAAACAATAAAAAATATAGTGCCTGCCAGCAGGGAAAGAATGGCAGAAAAGGAAAGGGAACTGAATTCTCTCCTGAAGACACCGAAAGGCCTTGGAAAGCTTGAAAATCTGGCAATACAGCTTGAAGGAATAAAGAAGGATTACAGGCCTGAAAAGAAAATAGTCGTTGTAATGGCTGCAGATAATGGAGTGGAAAGGGAAAAAGTCAGTAAATCAAAGAGAATTATTACCCAATATGTGGTAGAAGCCATGCTGCAGGGGAAATCCTCCATAAATGCCCTTGGAAAGACATTTGGAGCAGATATTGAGGTAGTTGACCTTGGAATAGATGAAACTGCTGACCCGGAAGGGAAAATAAGTCTCGAAGGAATTATAAAAAGGAAACTTATGGAGACAGGAACTCATAATATAGCCGAAGGACCAGCAATGGCTTATGATACAGCTGTAAAGGCTATTGAAACAGGAATAGAAATAGCCGATATTTTTGCTGAAAAGGGATATAATCTTTTTGCCACAGGAGAAATGGGAATAGGAAATACCACTACAAGCAGTGCGGTACTGAAGGTTCTTACTGATCTGCCGCTGGATGATATTACAGGATACGGGAGCGGAATAGATGACAGAACTCTTGAGCATAAAAAAAATGTTATAAGGAAAGCGATTGATGTGAATAATGGTAAAGAAAAAATAGATGTTTCTGATGCGGCTGATGTACTGTCAAAGGTTGGAGGACTTGATATTGCAGGAATGGCAGGGGTATACCTTGGATGTGCAAAAAACAGTATTCCAGTTGTAATAGACGGATTTATTTCATCAGTGGCGGCATTATGTGCATACAGGCTATGTAGAAATGTGAAAGACTATATGATTCCTTCACATATGAGTGAAGAGCCTGGAATGAAGTACATTATAAAGGAACTGGGAATGGAGCCATTTCTTGCTATGAATATGAAACTGGGGGAAGGAACAGGAGCTGTAATGATGTTTCCTGTAATAGAAGCTGCATGTAATATAACCCGTACAGTTAGAAAATATCCTGAAGTGTAGAAAGAAAGGGAAGTAAAAAAATGAATGGGAATTGTAATAATAAAAATGATAAAGTACTGAAATTATACATTGTAAGACACGGGGAAACAGAATGGAATGTAATTAAAAGGTTTCAGGGACAGCTGAATACACCATTAACGGAAAAGGGAATGGAGAAATTAAGGAAAACAGGGAAAAAGCTGGAGAATGTTTTATTTGATGAGGTTTATACAAGTGAACTGGGAAGAACTGTAGCATCTGCCGAAATAATTTTAAATGAAAACAGAGGATATAAGAATAAAAAACGGGAACTGCAAAAGCTTGCCGAATTAAATGAAGTTTATTTTGGAGTGTGGCAGGGATTGACTTATGAGGAAGTTTTCCTGAAATATCCTGAAGAAGGGAACAATTATTTCTATAATGTGAAAAATTATAAGGCTGAAAATGTGGAGGCTGAAAAGCTGGAGGATGCTCTGGAGAGATTTTTAAAAGGGATAAATAAAATACTTGATAGCCATGAATCAGGAAATATACTTGTAGTAACTCACGGAACAGTATTTGAGATGTTTATGAATTATGTGGCAAATGACAGTATATTTGATATTGATGAAAGAACTCTTATGGGTAACGGAGATTATAAGGTTTTCAGTTATAAAGATGGAAAATTTCAGGAGGAAATGGATAAATGATATGGATAGTCGGAGGAACAAAGGATTCAAGGGAAATATTTGAAAAACTAGCAGAAGAAACTGACATAAGCATACTTGTCAGTACAGCAACAGAATATGGTGGAAAACTTCTTGAAGAATATATTGAAAAAAATAGAAATGACAAAAGGGAACTGAAGGTAATGTCTGAAAGACTTAATGAAGGACAGATGAAGGAGCTTATCCTGAAGGAAAATATAAGTCTTATTGTGGATGCCAGTCATCCTTATGCTGTAAATGTGAGCAATTCTGTAATAAAAGTGACAGATGAAATGAATGTGGGATACATAAGATTTGAAAGGAAAATGCTTGATTATGGCAGTGAAAATGTGAAAAAATTTGGATCTGTCGGTGATGTTACTGCATTTGTAAAAGAAATGGAAGGTAAAAATATACTGAGTACCCTAGGTTCAAACAATCTGGAAGAAATAAAGCCAATGGGAGAAAAAAATAATCTATATGTAAGAATACTTCCTACGGTGGATTCTGTAAAAAAGGCAGAAGATCTGGGATATCTCCCCTCAAAAATAATAGCGTTGCAGGGGCCTGTAAGTAAAGTGCTTAACAAGGCAATGCTCGAGTCCTATAAAATAGATTATCTTATAACAAAGGAAAGTGGAGCAACAGGGGGAGAAATTGAAAAAATTGAAGCCTGCAGAGAGTACGGTACAACAGTCCTTGTAGTGAAAAGACCTTATGTAAATTACGGAAAAGTTTACAATGAAATTAATGAACTGATAGAAGATGTGAAAAATAAAGTATTGTAACAGAAAATGTAAGTGAATACAGGATAATATAAAATACAGAATGAGGTTACTTATGGACAGATTTTTTAAATTTCTAAATTCAGACAGATATCAGTATGCTGAAAGTGAAATATACCTGAAAAACAATATGCATAATCAGACTGCTGTTTTTGATGTATTTTTACGTACCAAAAATGAAAATGACTGTGCCATAGTTTATGGAATATCTGATGTGCTGGAACTCATAGAAATACTGAATGAAACATCCTACAAAGATAGAAAAAAATATTTGTCAGAATTATCAGATAATGAAGATTTTATAGAATATATGGCTAATATGAAGTTTACAGGTTCAATCAGGGGAGTAAAGGAAGGGGAAATTATTTTTTCAAATGAACCAATTCTTACAATTACAGCACCCCTAATTCAGGGGAAAATTCTGGAAACGCCAATTCTGAATATACTAAACTATCAGATTCTTACAGCAACGGTAACATCAAAAATTGTACAGGCGGCAGGTGGCAGGGATGTACTGTTTTTCGGAACAAGGAGAGTACCGGGCTTTGAAGCTGCAATGTCTATGACAAAGGCCTGTTACGTGACAGGATGCATATCCCATTCAAATATTATGGGGGAATATTTCTATAATTTAAAAAGCACCGGAACTATGACACATGGATTTATTCAAAGTTTTGGTATGGATAAAGATTCAGAATACAGGGCATTTGACCAGTTTATAAAAACATACAGCCATAAAAAATATCCTTTAGTAATGCTAGTTGACACATATGACACAATGAAAAGTGGTATAACAGCCGCAATAAGGGCATTCAGGGATAATGGAATAAATGACGGATACGAAGGAATGTATGGAATCAGGATAGATTCAGGAAATCTGGAAGAATTATCAAAAAAATGCAGGAAAATTTTAAATGAAAATGGATTTTTCAAGGCAAAAATAATTCTCACAGGAGGGCTTGACGAACAAAGAATAAAAGAACTTATAGAAAATGGAGCAGAAGTTGATGTGTTTGGTGTAGGAGATGCCATTGCACTGCCTGAAAAGGAAATAAGCACAGTGTATAAAATGTCTAAAATTGATGAAACTGATGTAATGAAAATTTCTGATGAAGAGCAGAAAACTTCGTTGCCTGGAAGCAAGGAACTGTACAGAATTTATGAAAATAATGACTTTACGGATGTTATAATGCTTGAAAAAGAAACACCGGAAGGAAAAAATGTAAAAAAACTTACAGTTGACTACATAAAAAATGGAGAAAAAATTGAGGAAAACTGCCGATTATTAGGATTGGAGGAAGCTAAAAAGTACTATAAGGATAATTTGCTATACCTTCAAAAAATATACAGTGAAAAAGAAAAAAGAAACAGGGTAAAGCTTTCAGAAAATTTGAAAAAATTGAAGGAAGACCTTATAAAAAGTAAAAAAAGTTGATATTTAACTGATATGTTTTTATAATATAGAAAGAATAAGTTAGAAGGAAAGTAAAATGATAAAAGGATTTATAATTTTATTACAGTTTATGACAAGGATTCCTGTTCCTGTAAAAGTTGAATATGATGAGGAAAAACTCGGGAGAGCAGTAAAGTTTTTCCCTCTGGCAGGATTGATAATAGGGCTTTTTCTGTTTGCAGTAAACTTTCTTGCCGGAAAAGTTATAGATAACAGGCAGATTACTGCAGTAATTATAATAATGGCAGAAATATTGATAACAGGCCTTATACATATTGATGGTCTGGCAGATACTGCCGACGGGCTTTTCAGCTATGCAGATAAGGAAAGAATGCTGGAAATTATGAAGGATTCGAGAATAGGGACAAATGGAACGGTGGCACTTATACTGTATTTTCTGGTAAAGGCCGTGTTTCTTGCGGCAGTGAACCCGGAATACATTCTTCTTTATCCTGTAATTTCAAGAATGGCCACATCAATAAATGCAGGGCTGGGGGAATACGCCAGAAAGAAGGGTATGAGTAACGGGATAATTGAGAAAAATGGGAAAAAGGATGCGGCTGTTTCTATCGCTATAACAGCGGTACTATCCTTTGGAATATTGAGATTGAAGGGGCTGATTGTTTTAGCATTGGCGATACTTTTCATACTTTTTTTCATGGAAAATGTAAAAAGAAAAATAGGTGGAATAACCGGGGATACAATGGGAGCATCCCTTGAACTTACTGCAATATTAGTTCTGTTTGCAGGAATAATATTGAAATAATATATAAAAATAAAAAATTAGGAGAAGGAGAGGATTATGTTTTTTCCATTATTTGTAAATATTGAGAATAAAGAAGTATTAATTATTGGCGGGGGAAAAATAGGTGGAAGGAAAGCACAGACTTTAAGGGAATATGGGGGAAATGTTACTGTGTATTCTGAAAAAGTTACAGAAGAAACAATACTGGCAGATGAAAATATAAAAGTAGTAAATAAAAATGTATCACACGATGAGGGAGAAATAAAGGAACTTGTAAAAAAATATTTTCTTGTGGTGGCGGCTACAGATGATACTGAATTAAACGACAGGATATCGCATGCGTGCATGTGTGAAAATATACTTGTAAACAATGTTTCTTCAAAAACTGAAATGAATGCCATGTTTACGGCAGTTGTGAAAAACGATGAATTTCAGATAGGAATAGGTTCTTACGGAAAAAGCTGCAGAAGATCAAAGGCTTTAAAGGGAAAAGTACAGGAGCTTATAGATGAAATTTCAAAAACAGAAAAAGAGGTTGAATAATGTATAAAAGACATAGAAAATTGAGAAATAGCAGTGCAATAAGAAATTTAGTCAAAAATATTTATCTTGAAAAAGGAGATTTGATATATCCTATTTTTATTGAAGAAGGGGAAAATATAAAAAGAGAAATTAATTCGATGCCCGGAATTTTCAGATATTCCATTGACAGAATTGATGAAGAGCTGGAAGAACTGAAAAAACTCGGAATAAGCTCCATATTATTATTTGGGGTACCTTTACATAAGGATGAGTGTGCTACGGAAGGATATAATGAAAATGGGGTTATTCAGAATGCAATAAGATATATAAAAAAGAAATATCCTGAATTTTTAGTAATTGGTGATGTATGCTGCTGTGAATATACAAGTCATGGCCATTGCGGAATACTTGATGAAAAAGGAAATGTGAAAAATGATGAAACTCTGGAAGTGCTGTCAAAAATAGCATTGTCCTATGCAAAGGCAGGTGTGGATATAGTTGCACCTTCAGATATGATGGACGGAAGAGTGAGAAAAATATCGGAAGTTCTTTCAGAAAATGGATTTAATAATATTCCGATTATGTGTTATTCTGTAAAATATTCATCTTCATTTTATGGGCCTTTCAGGGAAGCGGCAGGTTCAGCACCAAAATTTGGAGACAGAAAGTCCTATCAGATGGATTTCAGATATTCAGGAGATGCACTGAGTGAAGTGGAAGCTGATCTCATGCAGGGGGCTGACATGGTAATAATAAAGCCTGCAATGGCTTATCTGGATATACTTTATAAAATTAAGGAAAATTTTGGAGTTCCTGTTATAGCCTACAGTGTTTCAGGAGAATATTCCATGATAAAGGCTGCGGCAATTAATGGCTGGATAGATGAAAAAAGTATAGTCATGGAACAGATGTATGCTTTTAAAAGGGCAGGAGCAAATGCAGTAATAACGTATTTTGCAAAGGATGTGGCACGATATCTTGATGAGGGATAATTTTTAAAAATCAATATATAGGAGATGAAAAAACTATATTTATTTCATTTATTATAATTTTACTTATCTAAAACAGTCATTCATTAAGAAAAAATCAAAAACTCGCCAAAGGCTCAGACATTGATTTTTTCTAAATTCATTTTCTGTTTTGTATTGTAAAATTCTAAATAATTCATAAATATAGTTTTTTATTTATATAGATTTTTATAAAATAAATAGTACTTGTATATGTTTTGAAAATAAAATATAATAAAATTAAAATAATATCTGGAAGGAGGCTGCATGGTAATTTGTGCAGGAGAAAATATGGGAAAAGCGATTCTTGTAACGAGTTTTGGGACTTCACATAGGGATACGAGGGAAAAATGTCTTGATGTGATAGAAAATAAAGTAAAGGAAAAATATGGACAGGAAAAGGTTGAAAGAGCCTACACTTCAGGGATTATAAGAAGGATAATAGAAAAAAGGGAAGGAATTCATATATATGATCAGAAGGAAGGTCTGGAAGCTTTGAAAAACAAGGGATATAATGAGATAATAACAATGTCTCTGCATATTCTTGGAGGAATTGAATATTCCAAACTGGATGACAGCTATGGGAAAGTAACAGAACCTCTTTTAAAGGCAGAAGAAGATTATCTGAAGATTGTAAATAATGAGGAATTCAACAATTTAGAAGGAAACGACGCAATCGTATTTATGGGACATGGAACAGAAAGTGCCGCAGACAGTACATATCAGAAATTGCAGGAGGAATATATAAAAGCTGGGAAAAATAACATTTTTGTGGCGACAGTTGAAGGTGAAGTGACTATTGAAGACATTATTGAAAAGCTGAAAACAGGAAATTATAAAAAAATATTATTAAAACCTTTTATGATAGTGGCAGGCGATCACGCTAAAAATGACATGGCTTCAGATGAGGAAGACTCGTGGAAAACAATGCTTAAAAATGAAGGTTATGAAGTGACAGCATTATTAAAGGGAATGGGTGAGTATGAGTTTATTCAGGATATGTTCATGGATAAACTGGAAAAAGTATATAAAAATAAAAATTAGATAGATTTAAAACAAGTTACAAATTTATTTTTAATTTATTTTTACTGGTATTTTACTGGCTTGAATACTTGTATATTAAAAAAAATATTACTCTTGACAAATTTAAAAAAGTATTATACGATTAATGAAATTATAGGTGTTTTTAAAACTTAATAAGGAAATCGGTTAAAATCCGGTACAGCCCCCACTACTGTGAAACAGACGAAAGTACAAAAAACCACTGAAACATTGTGTATGTTTTGGGAAGGGTACGAGTAGGATGAAGTTAGTCAGGAGAATTGCCTAATAATTTTTATATGAGATTTTCTGGGAAGGGAAGATTTAATATGCATCAATAAAAATAAATCAGCAGTGATTTATTTCGTGAAATAATATTATTTTGTAATATAAGATAATATTATTGATTTTGACGTGTATTGACTTCGGCTTTGGCTGATTTTTTTTTAAGCTCATCTAATAATCAAATACATCATGGGAGGAGAAAAAATGAAAAAGAAAACGTTATCAGTTTTAGTCTTGACAGGGCTGCTGTTAGTAGGAGTAAATGGTTATTCAATGCACATTATGGAAGGTTTTTTACCTTTAAACTGGGTTCTGGTATGGTTTGCTGTGTGTATTCCATTCTGGATTATAGGAATAAAGAAACTTCAGGCTGTTTCTAAAGGAAGTGTACAGGATAAAATGACACTTGCATTGGCAGGAGCATTTATATTTGTACTGTCAGCATTGAAAATTCCGTCAGTTACAGGAAGTTCATCACATCCAACGGGAGTAGGGCTTTCAGCTATACTGTACGGACCTTTTGTGACATCAATTCTAGGGACAATTGTATTAATATTTCAGGCGGGACTGCTTGCACATGGAGGGTTTACAACTCTTGGAGCAAATGCATTTTCAATGGCGGTAGCAGGACCTGTTGTATCATATTTAATTTATAAGGCACTTGCTAAAAAGAATAGGGGAGCTGCAATATTCCTTGCCGCGGCAATAGGAGATCTTGCCACATATGTAGTTACATCTTTTCAGCTGGCATTTGCATATCCGTCACCTGAAGGCGGAGTAATCGCTTCATTTATTAAATTTGGAACAGTGTTTGCAGTAACTCAGATTCCTCTTGCAGTGATTGAAGGACTTCTCACAAATGTAGTAATGAACATACTTGAAAAATATAACGTAAAAGGGGTGGAAGCATAATGTCGGAAAACAAAAAGAAAAGTGTATTTAAAAAGAATCTTATTTTAATGCTTGTAATATTTTTAATAGGAGTTGCTCCTTTACTTTTTATAAAATCTGAATTTGGTGGATCTGACGGTGAAGGGGAAGAAGTAATAAAAACAATAAAACCTGATTATGAGCCATGGGCTAACAGTTTAATAGAACTGCCTGGAAGTGAAACTGAAAGTCTGCTGTTTGCACTGCAGGCGGCAATAGGTGCAGGAGTCATAGGATATGTGTTAGGTTATTTCAAAGGTGAAAGAAAAAATGCTGATAGATAAAATATCCTACACAAATCCCTTAAAAGATATAAACCCCGGAATAAAATTTATATTATCAATGACAACTTTAATATTTTTACTTTATACTGGAAGTAAAACAGTATTTATTTTTAATTTAATACTGTTTAATTTACTTCTCCTGTTTGCTGTGAAGGTGAAAATAGGTGATTTGTTAAAGCTGAATTTTATTCCGGCTTTATTTATTTTAACAACTGTAGTTTCACTGCTGCTGATAAAGGCAGACATATGGACGTTTCTGTTACGTTCATTTTCTTCAATAGCAGTAGTGTATTTTCTAATCTGTTCTACACCTGTCATAGATTTGGACTATATATTTGAAAAACTGAGATTCCCAAAAATATTCAGGGAAATGTTTTTATTGATTTACAGATATATATTTCTATTATTTGACAATAAGGAAAAACTACAGAATGCACAGGAAGTAAGGCTTGGATACAGCAATTTTAAAAATGGCATGAAGTCATTTCCAATGCTTGTAGTTGCCATATTGAAAAAAACATATTACTATAACATGAATTCTATAAAGGCTGTAGAATCAAGAATGGGAAAGGAATTTATCTTTTCCCGCCGAAAATATAAAAAAATTGGATTTGAAATAATTTTTGTATTAATAATATTTGCAATAAACTTATATCTGGTGGTAAAATATAATGCTTAGACTTGAAAATATAACTTTTTCATATGATGAAGAAACAGAAGCCCTGAAGGATGTTACTTTGAATATAGAAAAAGGTAAGAAAACATTATTTCTTGGGGAAAATGGCTCAGGAAAATCAACATTATTTTTAATAATGAACGGACTTTTAAAGGCACAGGAAGGAAATGTGTATTTTGAAGGTGAAAAGATAAAATACAGGAAAAAAAATCTGGAAGAACTAAGAAGGAAAGTAGGGATAATTTTTCAGGATCCTGAAATACAGATATTTGCCCCTTTAGTTTTTCAGGAAGTGGCGTATGGGCCTGAAAATCTTGGTTATTCTCCAGAGAAGGTGGAAGAAAAGGTAAACAGGGCAATGAAGGAAATAAATATAGAAGATTTGAAGGACAGACCTTGCCATCATTTGAGCTATGGGCAGAAAAAAAGAGTTTCGATAGCTGCAATTACAGCAATGGAACCGGAACTTCTTATTCTTGATGAGCCTACTGCATGGCTTGATTCTAAAAATACAAAAAGAGTATCGGAAATTCTGGATAATTTTTCTAAAGCAGGGAAAACAATGGTAGTATCAACACATGATACGGATTTTGCCTATGAATTTGCTGATTATATCTATGTCCTTGATAAAGGAAAAATTGTCAGGCAAGGAAATAGGGACGAAGTTTTTGAGGATTTTGAATTTTTAAAAAAATTAAATTTAAATATTCCAAATATACTGAAAATAAAAAGTTACCTCAAGTATAGAAATCTTGACGAAAACGAATATTATAAATTTCTGGAGGAAAAAAACTTGTTATGAAAAAAATACTCATATCAGGAACAATGAGCGGCAGCGGAAAAACTACAGTAAGTAGTATACTGATGTCAGCATTTCCAAATGTGGCCCCCTTTAAAGTGGGGCCTGACTATATAGATCCTGGATATCATGAACTTTTTACAGGAAATAAATCTCATAATCTGGATGCCTTCATGTTTGATGAGAAAACGTTGAAACATATATTTGATATGGGCTCAGAAGGCAAAAGCATAGCAATAACTGAGGGGGTTATGGGACTTTACGACGGAATTGGCCATGAAAAGGATAATTTCAGTACTGCACATCTGTCAAGAATTCTTGATATTCCAATAATTCTTGTAGTTAATGCAAAAGGGATTTCTACAAGTATTGCGGCAGAAATTCTTGGATTTAAATTATTTGATAAAAATGTTAAAATAAAGGGAGTTATTTTAAATAATGTTTCTTCTGAAAAATTGTATTTAAACTTGAAGGAAGCGGTAGAAAAATACACAGGAATTGAATGTGTAGGATATTTGCCTAGAAATGAAAAGCTTTCTGTGGAAAGCAGGCATCTGGGATTGAAGCAGGCTTTTGAACTGAAAGGCTCAAAAGAACTCGAAGAAAAAAAACAGCTTTTTAAGGAAATTGCGGAAAAATGTCTGGATTTAGAAAGAATATATGAAATAGCTGAAGAATTTGAAATTAAAGACAGTATGGCCAGCTTTGAGCCAATAAAGGATTTAAAGGATAAATATAAGGGGAAACGAGTAGGAATTGCTAAGGATGGGGCATTTTCATTTTATTATGAGTCTAATCTGGAACTGATGAAGTTTTCAGGATTGGAAATAGTGGAATTTAGCCCTGTAAAAGATAAAAAAATACCGGAAAACCTTGATATGATTTATCTTGGGGGAGGTTATCCTGAACTTTACTGGAAAGAGCTTACTGAAAATGTTTCCATGAAGGAAAGTATAAGACAGGCTTACGAACAGGGAATAAAAATTTATGCAGAATGTGGAGGATTTATTTATCTGGCAGACAGGCTGAATTTACTTGACGGAAACAGTGGAGATTTTTGTGGTCTGATAGATGTGGAAATTTCAATGAGAAACAGGCTTAACATTGGAAGATTCGG
The DNA here is from genome assembly GCF_000469505.1 of Leptotrichia sp. oral taxon 215 str. W9775. NCBI lineage: Bacteria > Fusobacteriati > Fusobacteriota > Fusobacteriia > Fusobacteriales > Leptotrichiaceae > Leptotrichia > Leptotrichia sp. oral taxon 215. The sequence goes on from NZ_KI272826.1 coordinate 18,695, forward strand.
ATATATAAATATAGAAACTGAAAATGGAATTTACACGAAGGGGCATGAATTTCATTATTCGGAAGTTTCTGAAGATAATGAAAAAGATAAATTTTACAAAATAGAAAAAAATGATGGAAGAAACTGGACTTGTGGATATAGGAAAAAAAGCCTGCTGGCAGGCTATCCACATATTTCTTTCTATTCAAATATAGAATTCTTCAAATATTTAATAGAGGAATTGTAACAAAAACTTATTAAGAAAATAAAAAACGATATTTATTCACTTTACAAAATTTTACTTATTTAAAACAGTCATTTATTAAGAAAAATCATAAACTCGCCTAAAGGTTCAGACAATGATTTTTTCTAATATTCATTTCCTGTTTTATCATTGTAAAATTTTGAATAAATTCATAAATATCATTTTCTATATTATAATAAATTTTCTTAAATATAAATAACAGGAGGAATATAAGAAATTATGTCATACATTAAGGATCCTAAGGGTATAGAAGTAAGAAGTTTTGAAATAATAACAGAAGGACTGGGAAACAGGGCAGATCATTTTGCTGAAAATGAAAAACCTATTGTAAAAAGGCTTGTACATACAACAGGGGATTTTGGATATGCTGATATTACGGAATTTCATAATGATGCGGTAAATTGTGCCATGAAGGCGATAGAATCAGGATGTAAAATATACTGTGATACAAATATGATTGTAACAGGACTTAATAAAATGGGGCTTGCAAAATTCGGGTGTTCAGCATATTGTCTTGTAAATGATGAGGAAGTGGCTAAAGAAGCCAAGGAAAGAGGAATTACAAGATCAATGGTTGGAATAGAGAAAGCTGTAAAAGACAAGGATACGAAAATATTTCTGATAGGAAATGCACCGACAGCACTGTTTAAACTTCTTGAAGAAATAAGCAAGGAAGGTGTGGAAAAACCTCAACTGATTGCAGGAGTTCCTGTGGGATTTGTCGGATGTCCTGAATCAAAGGCGGCACTTTCAGACTATGATGTTCCCTTTATAAGAACGAATGGAACAAAAGGGGGAAGTACAGTGGCTGTAGCAGTTCTGCACGGAATATTGTATCAGATGTTTGAAAGGGACAGATATTAGAAACGGGATAGAAAGGGAAGGATGAAATTAAATGGATGAATACCTCTATTTTCGTGGCAAAAAGCTAAGATATGGCTATACTACCGGAAGTTCAGCAACGGCGGCCACAAAGGCGGCACTGATGTATCTTCTAGATGACAGTAAACACGATATACCTGAAGTGACAATTAAACTTCCCTCAGGAGATTCCCTTACAATTAATGTAAATTCATTGGAAAAAAAGGAAAATAGCGTGCTGGCGTCTGTTATAAAAGACGGAGGGGATGATCCTGATGTTACCCATGGGCTGGAAATTTATTCAAAGGTGAGCTTACGGAATGATTCAAAAATAAATATTTTTGGTGGAACAGGAGTGGGAAAAGTTACTAAAAAAGGGCTTCCTGTCGCACCAGGAAATTCAGCGATAAATCCTGTTCCTTTAAAAATGATAAGGGAAACAGTGGAAGAGATGCTACCTGAAGGATTGGGGGCAGATGTGGAAATATCTGTGCCTAAGGGGGAAGAAACTGCAAAAAAGACGTTAAATGCAAAACTGGGAATTATTGGTGGGATATCAATACTGGGAACAACTGGAATAGTGAAGCCCATGTCGGAAGAATCGTGGAAGGCTTCCCTTGCAATAGAGCTTAAAATGGCACTTGAAAACGCTGGAAACAGTGAAGCGATATTTCTTTTTGGAAACAGAGGGAAGCAGTATCTCAGCGACAATTTCGATGACAATACATCGCAGGCAATTGTAATAAGTAATTTTGTTGGTTACATGTTTGACAGGGCGTGTGAATTTGAAGCAAAGAAAATCTATTTTATTGGGGAACTGGGAAAGTTTGTAAAAGTTGCAGGAGGGATATTTCATACACACAGCAGGGTTTCCGATGCAAAAATGGAAATACTTACGGCAAATGCACTGCTTGTAGGGGAAAGTACAGAAAACATGAAGAAAATAATGTCTTCAAATACGACTGAGGAAGCTACAAAATATATTGAAAAGACGGAAGTTTACAGTCTGCTGGCTGAAAAAGCGAAACAGAAATGCGAGGAATACTGCAGGAGAAACGGTTGGGAGCTGGAAGTTGAGACACTTATCATTTCTGCTGAAAAGGAAGTTCTTGGCAATAGCAGGCATTTTTTTGATAATTTTAAAAGAAAGTAGAAATAACAAAAAATAAAGAAAAACAGGTGAATCATGAAAATAAATGTAGTAGGCTTGGGTCCAGGGAATATAAAATATATTTCTTCTGCTGGAATTGATTGTATAAAGGAAGCTGAAATTTTAGTTGGAAGTGCAAGGCAGCTTTCAGATCTGAAAAGTGTCATTTCAGAAAAACAGGAAATATATATATTAGGTAAACTGGGAGAACTTGTAACTTATTTAAAGGAAAATATTGGAAAGAAAATAACGGTTATTGTGTCGGGGGATACAGGATATTACAGTTTAGTGCCTTATCTGTCAAAAAATTTATCTAAGGACATTCTGAATATTATTCCTAATATATCATCCTACCAGTACCTGTTTTCCAGACTGGGAGAAAACTGGCAGAATTTCAGGCTGGCAAGTGTGCATGGCAGGGAATTTGATTATATTAAAAATATAGATGATAGGGATTTTGAAGGATTGGTACTGCTTACAGATGATATCCGGAATCCTTATGAGATAACAAAAAAATTATATAATAACGGAATACGGGGTGTAACAGTAATAGTCGGAGAAAATTTATCCTATGATGATGAAAAGATAACTATACTCGAAATAGAAGATTATGAAAGATTAAACAGGAAATTTGATATGAATGTACTTGTTTTAAAGAAAGGCGAAAATTATGCACATATATGATAAGGAATTTACACAGATAGAATTACCGATGACAAAGCAGGAAATAAGGGCGGTTTCTATTGCGAAACTCATGTTGAAGCCTGATTCTGTCCTGATTGATGTGGGGGCGGGAACAGGAACGATAGGAATAGAAGCTGCAACTTATATGCCACAGGGAAAAGTTTATGCAATAGAAAAGGAAGGAAAGGGATTAAATACAATAAAACTGAATGCAGAAAAGTTTAATCTTACTAACTTTGAGTTAATTCATGGAAAGGCACCTGACGCCATTCCGGATATTCCTTATGACAGAATGTTTATCGGCGGGTCAACTGGAGGGATAGAGGAAATTATAAATCACTTTTTAAATCATGCAAAAGATGAAGCTATACTTGTTATTAACTGCATTACACTTGAAACACAGGCTAAATCTCTGGAAATTTTGAAGGAAAAAGGCTTTGAGGATATAGAAGTTGTTACGGTTACTGTCGGCAGGGCAAAAAAAGTAGGACCATATACTATGATGTATGGAGAAAATCCTATCTGTATAATTAAGGTTGTGAAGAAATAAGAGACGGTAAGACCTCGTTTATAATTTTTTAAATTACAGACTATATTCCTTAAAAAGTTTAAAAAATTAAAATTATAGGAATATATTCCTGAAAATATAAAATTTACAAAAAAAACAGGATTATATTCCGTAAAATTTGATTTTTGAATAAAAAAGGGGTATAATTTAAAAGGAAATGAGGTGTTAAAATGATAAGAATAGATCGAAAAGAATATTTAGATTTTTTAGTAAAATCAAAAGACAGGCAGATAATAAAGGTCGTATCTGGTGTAAGAAGATGTGGAAAATCCACTCTCTTTGAGATATATAAAGATTTTCTGCTTGAAAATGGAGTTGCAAAAAATCAGATTATATCTATAAATTTTGAAGATATGGATTATGAAGAACTTACAGATTATAAAAAACTTTACGAATATATAAAATCTAAAATGATTAAAGATAAAAGGAATTATATATTTTTAGATGAAATTCAGCATGTGGATAAATTTGAAAAAGTTGTAGACAGCCTTTTTATAAAAGAAAATACAGACCTGTATATAACAGGCTCCAATGCCTATTTTATGTCTGGCGAGCTGGCAACCCTTTTAAGTGGGCGTTATATAGAACTGAAAATGCTGCCTTTATCATTTAAGGAGTATTATCAGGCTAAATTAGAGTATGAAAAACTGGAGCAAAAGGAAAATAGGATATCAAAAACACTTATACAATATTATAATGAATATATAGTAAACAGTTCGTTTCCTTATACTTTACAGTTGGACAGTGATTTGAAAAATATACATGAATATTTAAGTGGGATATATAACTCTGTGCTTTTAAAAGATATAGTTGCAAGATTGAAAATTTCAGATGTGATGAGACTTGAAAGTGTCGTGAAGTATATATTTGATAATATTGGCAATTTGACTTCGCTTTCAAAAATAGGGAATACCCTAACTTCAATGGGAAGAAAAACAGATGTAAAAACCATTGAAAAATATATTAGAGGACTTACTGACAGTTTACTTGTGCATGAAGTTAGCAGATATAATATAAAAGGGAAAGAATTCCTATCTACATTATCAAAATATTATGTTGCAGATTTAGGGCTTAGACAGATGATTTTAGGTAACAGAAATATAGATATGGGACATATACTGGAAAATGTAATTTATCTTGAACTGCTCAGAAGAAAAGGCAATGTATATGTTGGGCAGTTTGATAAAAATGAAATTGATTTTGTTGTTATTAATTCAAATGAAATTGAATATTATCAGGTCGCTTTGACTGTCTTAGATGAAAATACTTTAAAAAGGGAACTGGATGCCTTTAAAAATATTAAGGATAACTATCCGAAGTATCTTATAACTTTAGATGATGTAATGGTGAATACCGACTATGACGGAATAAAGGTTGTAAATGCTCTGGAGTGGTTGTTGAGGAATTAGGTAAAACCGTAAAATTAAAGAAAATTTTCTTTGTTTACGATAACTTTAGTCTTGACATTATCTTTTGAAAATCAATCAATGGAAAAAATGGAAGTTTCTAATATTGAAAACAAATTGATTGTTAAGTATGGAAAATTTTCAAAAATTAAACTTAATATATTTTTTTAAATTTTAATTGGGAGGATGAGTTTATTGGAATTAGAAATTATGGAATTAAAAAGTAGTGAAAATTATGATGCTAAGTTAAAAGAAATTGAATTTTATAAAAATTCAAAAATACATCAATGTATGTTACCTTATGTTGGCTTTAAATATGAAGAATATAGAGTATTATTAGTTGCTGAAAGTCATTACCTTGAAAATGAAGAAGATAGAAAAAAAGTAGATAATTTTGAAAAATGGTATGGGGATAAAGGAAATATTTCTTTATCTTGTCCTAAATATATATACACAAGAGGAGTAGTAGATGAATGTTTTTCTAGAGGAAATGTTTTTTTTCAAAGAATAAAAAAAGAACTTGAAAAAGCAAATATTGATATAAAATATTTTTGGGAAAGAGTTTCATTCATGAATTTTTTTGTAGTTCCTTCAACAAATGGAAGTAGAGGAATAATAGCTACAAAGGAAATGAAAGAAAAGTCTTTAAATAATTTTGAAGAAGTAATTAAAGTGTTGAAACCGAATTATATATTATTTCTTAGTAAAAAAAGTTATTGTATTTTTGAAAAACAGAATTCAGAATCCTTAAAAAATACTTACACTTTTTGTCACCCTGCTTCAGCATGGTGGTATAGAAAAAGAAAAGATGGGGGAAAATCAAGTGATGAATTCAGAGAAAAAATAGAAATTATTTTCAAAATTTAATAATGTAAAAAAGGAAGAGATATGACTAACAAATTTTACGGAATAGGTGTCGGAGTGGGAGATCCTGAGGAGATAACTCTGAAAGCGATAAACACCTTAAAAAAATTAGATGTGGTGATATTGCCTGAAGCTAAAAAGGATGATGGCAGTGTGGCCTATGAAATAGCAAAACAGTACATGAAGGAAGATGTGGAAAAGATTTTTGTAGAATTTCCCATGTTAAAATCACTTGAAGAAAGGGAAAATGCAAGAAAAAAGAATGCAAAAATAGTTCAGGATTTATTAGATGAAGGAAAGAATGTAGGATTCTTAACTATTGGTGATACAATGACATATAGCACTTATGTGTACATTTTAGAGCATTTGCCAAAGAAATATCCAGTTGAGACTATTCCAGGGGTTTCATCATTTGTTGATATGGCATCGAGGTTTAATTTTCCTCTTATGATAGGAGATGAAACTTTAAAGGTTGTATCGCTTAATAGGAAAACTGACATTGAATCTGAACTGGAAAATAATGACAATATAGTTTTTATGAAAGTCAGCAGAAATTTTGAAAAATTAAAACAGGCACTTGTAAAAACAGGTACAATAGACAAAGTCATTATGGTTTCAAACTGCGGGAAGGAAAATCAGAAGGTTTATTATGATATAAAAAATTTAGTTGAAGATGATATTCCATATTTTACAACGATGATTGTTAAAAAGGGCGGATTTGAAAAGTGGAGGAGAGATTAGAAAACAAATTATTTATTTAATAGGAGAAGAGGGATGAAAATGAAAAAAATACTGGCTACATTATTTTTAGCTATTCTGTTTCAAGGAGTTGCAGAAACAATTGTAAAAGGAACTTATGATACAAAGAAAAAAAGATACACGGAATTGAGTCAAACTTTTGAAAAGGAAATAAATTTGAGTTATGCATTGCCAACTGATAAAAAAGATACAGTAACGTATAAAACTGAAAATTATGATATTTTAGTGAGAAAAAGTGATTTATTGGAATTATACAACAGAAAAAGGGAGAAAAAAGAGAATAATATAAAAGATAATATTTCTGATAAGGATAAAAAATTGGATTATGTTCGTAATTATATTGCTGAATTAGTGGAGAGCAACAGGGCAGTTATTTATGAAAGAAAAACAAAAAAAGAAATAAAAAATATTGTAAAAGTAAAATACAGTAACGATATTTACTATGATGCGGGAAGAGGTTCAAATTACGATGGTTATAAATTTTATACAGATAAAAGTTTGTCACAGGAAATCATGAAATTTGATATTATAACACAATTTGGAATTGCTATTCACAGCAGTTTGGGAGATAATCCATATAATAGAGAATTGACAGAAAAGGAAAAAGAATACAGAGAAAAAAATGGAAATCATTTTGAAGAATTAAAGGCATTGTATAAGAAAGCTGTTCAAAATCCGAATGTTGAACAAAAAATTAGTTATTAGTAAAAAATATTTGATAAGTTATTTTTGAAATTAATATAAATGGGGGGAAAAATGAGTAAAATTGAAAAAGGAATTGAGAGTAGTATGGGAAAAAACTTTTAAAAGAATTGTCAAAAAAATTGACAAAAGAGTACGGAAAGGGCTTTTCAAAATCAAATTTATTTAATATGAGAAAATTTTATTTGAAATATCAAAAATTCCAGACAGTGTTTGGAAAATTGAGTTGGTCCCATTATTGTGAGATTCTGAGTATATCCGATGATAAAGAAAGAGCATTTTATGAGAGAATAATAATTTATGCTTTGATGAAAAGCAAATAATAGGAAAAGAGAAAAATGTTAGAAATAAAAAGAAAAGTTTACGATGATAAGGATTGGTATGAAGAATACATTCAAGTTTTAAAAGACGGGAAAGAAATTCATTATGGTGAAAGTTTTAAATTGCCAAAATATGAAAATGGAAATTATGTACTTTACTTAAATTATGGAAACATAGAGTATTACAAATTTTTTAAAATTTATTTGAAAAAATGGGAAGATAAAATTTATTTTATTCCGAAGTATAATTTTTGTGATGAGAAGGTATATGGATATTCACCGTTGGAATTTTTGGAAAATGAGATAAAAGAAATTTTAGAGAATAAGGAAGAAATTAGTAAAATCAAGAAATTGACAATAAAGGATATTTTGTATGAATGGGCATGTAATAGTCAGTTTAGAGAATTTTGCAATAGTTTTGAAGATTATCAGAAAAAATTGGTTAATGAAATTTATTTTGTGGATAATGAGATAATTAATAACGATATTTCAGGAAAATTTGAAAAGATTTTTGGAATGAAAAACAAAAAAATAGAAAAAATAAATGTTGAAGAAGTTGAAAAATTTAATAAAATATCCGTTTATCTTGAAAATGGGAAAGTCTGGGAAGCGTTTTTTAAGAAAAATGAAAAAATATATTTGAATACAGGGATGTCAGTAAGTTTTGAAATAAATGGAATATTATAAAAATAGAAAATAAAAAAAAGAGGTAATTTTATGGAAAAAGTTTACTTCATAGGAGCAGGTCCCGGGGATCCGGAACTGATAACTGTAAAAGGACAGAGAATAGTGAAAGAGGCAGATGTAATTATTTATGCAGGTTCATTAGTTCCGAAAGAAGTTATAAATTGTCATAAGGATGGAGCTGAAATTTATAATTCTGCTTCCATGTCATTGGATGAAGTCATAGATGTTACAGTAAAAGCGGTAAAGACTGGGAAAAAAGTTGCCAGAGTTCATACGGGAGACCCTGCAATTTATGGGGCTCACAGGGAACAGATGGATATGCTGGATGAATATGGAATAGAGTATGAGGTTATTCCGGGAGTAAGTTCATTTTTAGCGGCTGCCGCGGCAATAAAAAAGGAATTTACATTGCCTAATGTTTCACAGACTGTCATCTGTACAAGAATAGAAGGAAAGACTGCTGTTCCTGAAAAGGAAAGTCTGGAAAGTCTGGCTGAACATAGGGCTTCCATGGCAATATTTTTATCAGTTCAGATGATAGATAAAGTTGTAAAAACATTGTCAACTTCCTATCCATTGACAACACCTGTGGCAGTTGTCCAGAAGGCAAGCTGGCCAGACCAGAAAATAGTTTTTGGAACGCTTGAAACAATAGAAGAGAAAGTAAAAGAGGCAGGAATAAATAAAACCGCTCAGATACTTGTCGGAGATTTTTTAGGTAATGAATATGAAAAATCAAAATTATATGATAAATATTTTACCCATGAGTATAGAGAGGGAATAAAAAAATAAATAGAAAATTAATAAAATTACATCACATTTTTACGATGAAAATCAGACGTAAAAATTTACGTCGCATTTACGTCTGAATTTAAGAAGGACAAACTGAACAGATTATTAAAAAGTTTAATTCAGAAAAATTATATTGCTGTTACAGGAAAAGGTAGGGGAACTAAGTATTTTAAGAGATAAAAGCTATACTGACGGTCGGATAGAAGGCCCGGATAGAAAGGAAAATTAATGAAATTAGCATTTTGGACTGTAACCAGAGGTGCGGGAAATATTGCAAGGGAGTATAAGGAACAATTACAGGGGAATTTAAAGGATTATGATATAGATGTTTTTACATTGAAAAAATATGATGTAGAAAATACAATTCAGATAGAGGATTTCACTGCCAATATAAATGAAAAGTTTTCCTGGTATGATGGACATATTTTCATAATGGCGAGTGGAATTGTAATTAGAAAGATAGCTGGGCTGATAGGAACAAAGGATAAGGATCCTGCGGTACTTTTAATAGACGAGGGAAAACATTTTGTAATTTCCCTTTTGTCTGGGCATTTAGGTGGAGCAAATGAGCTGACATATTTACTTGCGGGGACTCTAAATCTTATTCCTGTTATTACAACGAGTTCTGATGTTACAGGGAAAATAGCAGTGGATACTATATCCCAGAAGTTAAATGCAGAGCTTGAAGATTTAAAATCAGCAAAAAATGTAACTTCTCTTATTGTGAATGGGGAAAAAGTGAACATACTTTTACCTGAAAACGTTAAGATGAATGGCAAAAGCTCAGCAGACGGCTTTGTTTTAGTTTCAAATAAGAAAAATATTGAATACACCAGAATTTATCCTAAAAACTTAATTTTGGGTATCGGGTGTAAGAAGGATACAAAAGCGGAAGATATTTTGTCTGCTATTGAAGACTGTTTAAATAAAAATAATTTAGATATAAAATCAGTTAAAAAAATTGCGACTGTTGATGTAAAGGAAAATGAAAAGGGATTAATTGAGGCCACTAAATCTTTAAATTTAGATTTGGAAATAATTTCAAGGGAAGAAATTAAAAAGATTCAGGATCAGTTTGAAGGTTCGAATTTTGTAGAAAAAAACATTGGAGTGAGGGCGGTATCAGAACCGGTTGCACTTCTGGCTTCATCACAGGAAGGGCATTTTATTGAGATGAAGGCAAGATACAACGGAATAACAGTTTCAATTTATGAAGAGGAGCTAAAAATATATGAGTAATGGAAAAATTTATGTGGTGGGCATAGGGCCTGGAAAAAAGGAAAATATGACATTCAGGGCATATGAAGCAATGGAGAACAGTGATATAATAGTAGGGTATAAGACTTATGTGGATTTGGTGAAGGAATATTATCCGGGAAAAGAGATGAAAAGCTCCGCAATGACAAAGGAAGTGGACAGATGTACGGAAGTACTTGAACTGGCAAAACAGGGGAAAACAGTCAGTCTTATAAGCAGCGGTGATGCGGGAGTTTATGGTATGGCAGGAATTATGCTGGAAATTGCCGATGAAGACATGGAAGTTGAGGTAATACCTGGAATAACTGCCACTAATGCAGCTGCAGCTATTGCTGGAGCACCGATAATGCACGATTATGCTACAATAAGTCTGAGCGATCTGCTGACAGACTGGGAGCTCATAAAAAAAAGGCTTGAACTTGCCGCACAGGGAGATTTTGTTGTAAGTATTTATAATCCTAAAAGCAGAGGAAGGGTTACCCAGATAGAAGAAGCAAGGGAAATAATGATGAAGTATAAACCCAAGTCAACTCCTGTGGCAATAGTAAGAAATGCGGGAAGGGAAGATGAAAGGTATATTGTTACAACTTTGGATGAAATGCTCAATCACGAGATAGACATGCTTACAATAGTGTTAATTGGTAACTCAAATACATTTGTAAAGAACGGGAAAATAATAACTCCGAGAGGATATGAAGGGAAATATAACTATTAAAATAAAATATACGATTTAAACGAATTATTGACATAAATTTACTGTATGAGGAAAACGATGAATAAACCTATAGATGAGAAGCTGAGAATACTTAGTGATGCTGCAAAATACGATGTTTCGTGTTCTTCCAGCGGAAGCAGCAGAAAAAATGCAAGTAATGGCTTGGGAAACGCCGCTTATAGTGGAATATGCCATTCATGGTCGGCAGACGGGCGATGTGTTTCCCTGCTTAAAATACTTATGACCAATCATTGCATATACGACTGTAAATACTGTATTAACCGTAAAAGCAATGATATCGAAAGGGCAATACTTACTCCTGATGAAATTGTAAGGCTGACTATAAACTTTTACAGGAGAAACTACATAGAAGGACTGTTTTTAAGCTCCGGAGTAATAAAAAATGCTGATTATACAATGGAGCAGATGATTGCTGTGGCTAAAAAACTCAGGCTGGAAGAAAACTTTAACGGATATATTCATATGAAGGTAATTCCGGGAGCAAGCCGGGAACTCATCCATGAAATAGGACTGTATGTAGACAGGGTTTCAGTAAATATTGAACTTGCTGAAAATAAGGCACTCAAACTTCTGGCACCTGATAAGAAACCTAACGATATTTCAACATCGATGGGCCTTATACGTAGGAATCAGATACAGAATATAGAAGAAAAGAAGCAGTTTAAAAGTACTCCTTCTTTTATTCCTGCAGGGCAGACAACCCAGATGATAATAGGAGCAGGTGGAGAAAGTGATTTTGCCATACTGAACAGGAGTGAAAATCTTTATAAAAATTTTGGATTGAAAAGAGTGTATTATTCTGCCTATGTTCCTGTAAATAAGTCGGGAATTCTGGCAAATACAGATGCTGTGCCTATGGTAAGGGAACATAGGATTTATCAGGCTGACTGGCTGTTAAGATTTTATAATTTTAAGGCTGAAGAGATACTGGATGAGAAGAACCCTTTTATTGACCCGCTTCTTGATCCGAAGGCAAACTGGGCTGTACAGAATTGGCACCTTTTTCCTATGGAAATAAACAGGGCATCCTACAAAGACCTTATCAGAATTCCTGGAATAGGAGTAACTTCAGCAAAACGTATAGTTATGGTAAGAAGACATAATGTAATAAAATATGAGCATCTTAAAAAGTTAGGAGTAGTAATAAAAAGGGCAAAATACTTTATTACTGTAAATGGTGAATTTATGGGATTCAGGAAGGAAAGTCCTGAACTTATAAGAAATGCCCTGATGGAAAAGGAAAAAATGGAAATGCGGCAGCTGAAACTTTTTAATATATAGATAGCTGTATCTGAAGGAAAGGAGAATGTAGAGGAACTGTCTGAAAAATTACAAAAATGAGGAAACCTTTATTTTAGACAATCCTGTACAGGAACAATGCCAAATTATTATTATGATGGAAGTTTTGATGGACTGCTGACAGTTGTTTACATGGCTTACGGAGATAAAAATAACGGGCTGAGGGTAATTGCTGAAAAAGAACAGTTTACTTTGGGACTTGATGATATTCATGTTACGACTGATTTTTCAAAAGCCAGACGTGTGGAAAAAAATATATGTGAGAAGATATCCAGGGAATTTTTAAATAAAATGCGTACGTGTTTTCTGTCATGTGATAAAAATAAGGACACAGCAATAGTTCACACAACATACAAGGCAATAAAGCAGGGGGAAGAAATTCTGAATTCCCTTGATGAGCATGCCTTCCACATGAATAAACTGATAAAACAGGTTCTGAGTGAACGTCATAAATATCTGGGAGTCCTGAGATTTAAGGAAATGAAGGACGGAACAATGTTTGCGACAATAGAACCGAAAAATAATATTCTTCCTGCCTTGATTTCCCACTTCAGAAACAGGATGAAAAGGGAAAGATTTGCAATTTTTGATAAGGAAAGGGAAATGATAGCTTATTATGATACGAAAAAAGTCGAAATTTTCTTTGTGAAATCTCCTGAAATTGAGTGGAGTGATGAAGAAATGGAATATTCTGAACTTTGGAAAACCTTCCATAAGAGCATTTCCATAAAGGAGAGGGAAAACAGGAAACTTCAGCAGAGCAATCTTCCAAAATATTACTGGAAACATCTTGTGGAGGAAATGTAGGAAATTTAAAATAATGTATATTTTTAGCTATTACCTTTAGAAATATACAGCTAAAGAGACAGGTGAATAAAAATTTACAAGGGAGAAAAAAATGAGATATGTACTACTGCTTCGTGGAATAAATGTTGGTGGGAAAAATAAAGTATCAATGAACGATTTAAAAATGAATATAGGCGAACTGGGATATCAAAATGTAGTTACATATATTAATAGCGGAAATGTAATATTTGATACAGATGATAATATAGAAACTGTCAAAATTAAAATAGTAGAAATGTTAAAAAATGTTTTTTTTCCTATTCAATATGTTATAATAACAAGGGAAGAATATCTGGAAGAAGTTTCAAATCTTCCGAAATGGTGGAATGAAACACTTGCAAGAAAAGATGTTCTTTTTTATAGTGATGAGGTTGACTATGAAAAATTAAAAACTCGAATAAAAGAAATGCCTCTTCATGATGAAATTGTATATTTTGGCAGAAAAGCTGTATTTTGGGGAAAATATACAGAAAAGGAATATTTACGCACTTCGTATCATAAGTTACTTATGAAAGAAAAGTTTTATCCTATGCTTACGATACGTAATGAACGAACATTTAAGAAATTAGCGGAAATTCTGGGATAAATCTATTTAAATGAAATGTATTTTCAGTTCTACCTTTCAGCTAAGAATAAATAATTCAAAGATGAATGTAAAATATAGGGAGAATGTTATCAGAATAAACAACAAAGAAATAGAAATGAAATCAAAAAATATATTAGAACTTAAAGAGGTGAAAAATATGCTTCATATAGAAAAGATAAATAGGAAAAATGTATGGGAGATACTTAAATTACATGTGTCAGAATCACAAAAAGAGTTTGTCGCAGCAAATGATGTCAGTATTATTGAAGCATATGCTACTATTACAGCAAATGGATTTGCATTTCCGTTTGGTATTTATGATGGCAAAACTCCTGTTGGATTTATGATGATTGGTTATGATTCGGCTGATTATTGGGAGGATACACCAGATATAGCAAGAGGAAACTATAGTCTCTGGCGTTTGATGATTGATGAAAATTATCAGAAAAAAGGATTCGGAAGGGAAGCAGTTGGCCTTGGACTGGATTTCATTAAATCATTCCCTTGTGGTAAGTCTGAGTACTGCTGGCTTTCTTATGAACCGGAAAATGAAGTTGCCCGTCAATTGTACCGTTCTTATGGATTTGTTGAAACTGGCGATATGGTTAGCGGAGAAATTATTGCTGTACTGAAACTTTAAGATAGATGAAAATTCAATAGTTATTTAGGAAAAATAAATTTTCAATAAAATTAAAAAAAGAATATATATTAAAAATACTGGAAAGAGGTGTTTATTTATGGGAATACTAAAAAAATTATGGGATATGCTGCCGGAGGGACGTCCTGTTTGAGTACCACAACCTGCGGAGTGGGGAATAAAAGAAGAAATTATGGAAAAAAATGAAGATGAAAAAGCTGAAAATGAAAAAGCTGAAGAAAAACAGACGGAAAATAAATAGAATTTCTAGAAAGGATTATGGAATTTACCTATGGAATTTATAATAAAGGAAATAATTGACAAAAGGGAAAAGGAAAAAATATCCAGAGATATTTTGAATGATCTTCCTGAATGGTTTGGTATGCCTGACAGTACAGAGGAATATATTAAAGATTCTCAGGATAAACCATTTCTAGCATGCTTTATTGATAATGAGACAGCTGGTTTTGTTGTATTAAATGCTACAAGCAAGGACTGTGCAGATATTTTTGTAATGGGAATTAAGAAAAAATATCATCGCATGGGTGTGGGCAGAAAATTGAATGATGCCTATGAAGAAATGGCGAAAAAACTTGGATATACATATTCGCAGGTGAAGACAGTTAAAATGGGTCACTATAAGGAATATGATATTACTAATCATTTCTATATATCCATGGGATATAAGGAGTTGGAGTGCTTTCCAACCTTGTGGGATGAGTGGAATCCTTGCCAGATTTATATAAAATATATTGGTGAAAAATAAAATGATAATTTGCGAGTGAGGTGAGTCCATTTGAAAGAGTATATTACAAGTTTAGAAAAGGAATTTTCTTTAATTGAAAATGGCTTCAAAGAGGAAGAAAAAAAAGCCTTAGCTGATTATAAATCCAATGATGATGAATATATTAAAAAATTGGCGTTCTTAGCTTATGAATCAGCTGCTTATCAAGTAAGAATGTATGGAGTGTTTCTGTTTGGATATCTATCAGAAGAAGGAGATATTTTAGCATTTATGAGGGATGAAGTTTCCAAAGATGATAATTGGAGAGTTCAGGAAGTACTGGCAAAGGCGTTTGATGAATTTTGTAAAAAAACAGGATATGAAAAAGCACTTCCAGTTATTGATGAATGGTTAAGAAGTAATAATCCTAATGCGAGAAGAGCAGTTACAGAGGGTTTAAGAATATGGACAAGCAGATCGTATTTTAAAGATAATCCAATTGAAGCTGTTAGGAGAATTTCCGACTTGAAGGAAGATACGAGCGAATATGTTAGAAAATCTGTAGGAAATGCTTTAAGGGACATAAGTAAAAAGTTTCCGGAATTGATTAAAATGGAACTCAGCAGCTGGAAATTAGAGAGCAAAGAAATCAAACAAGTATACAAGCTGGCGAGTAAATTTATTAGCTGATAGTCTTAGTTTTTAAATGCTGAAAGAATTTACTATAATTGAAATATACAAATTAAGGGGGAATTAATATGGCTACTAAAAGCTTTACCAATGATGTCACTTTTGAACCGAAAGATGTTGATAATTTAATAAAAGCTTTAGAAACAGATAAAAAACCTAATCCTATTAAAAGTATTAAAGTAAAAACAATAACAGAACCTTCAGAAATACTAAAATTAGTAGGATTAAAGAGAGATGAAGTTTAGAAAGATTTCTGGCTCTTTGTCAAGAGTGGGGGTGGAAAAAGTTCGATAACCTTAAGAGATTCTAAGCTGAATAAGTTTTTTAAGGTTGTCGAATTTTTTTAGGCTCTATAATATATATGGGGGTGTAATAAGTTTTTACAATAAAGCTGATGGTAGTCTTATTGACTCATTTAATAGGGAATAGAAAATTTTTTGTATTTTGCGAAGGGAGAATAATTATGGAATACAATTGTGGTTTTATAGACGGAAACAAGTGGTTTAGATACCGAGCGGCAGCAATCATTGTAGAAGAAGGATGTGTACTATTTGCCGGAAACGAAATAGAAGATTATTTCTATTCTATTGGTGGAGCTGTTCATATGGGTGAAACAGCAGAAACCGCCGTTAAGAGAGAAGTTCTTGAAGAAACAGGTGTTGAGTACGAAATAGATTATCTTGCCGTAATCCATGAGAATTTCTTTCATGATGATAAAGGTTCACACAAAGGAATGGACTGTCATGAGATAGCTATGTACTTTATGATGAAGCCTAGAGGTACAAGAGAACTTAACAGTGAAAGCTATGTAATGGGAGTTAAAGAAACAATGCATTGGATTCCTGTTGAGGATATTCATAAATATAAGGCTTTCCCGTCGTTTATGAAGGAGTATCTGCAATCAGGATACAGTGGAATTAAACATATTATAACCGATGAAAGAGTTTAACAGCTCCCAGTTTACAAAGAAAAGAAAAAATAGATTTCTGAGAAAATATCTACAATAAAGCTGACGGTAGTCTTATTGAATCATTAGAAATTTAGAGTTATGTCAGTCATTTCAGTGGCTATCCAAATTTTTGCAATGATAATTATTTTGCAAGCTGGAGGTTTTATTCACTTATGACTGTCTTTTAAGATTGCTAAATATATTTGTTTCTTCTTTGTTGCTTACCTATCTTTGAATACTATTATGAACATGATTTCAAAAAGTAGGAAAGAAAAATATGTCATGACTCCATTTTCACTTATAGCGGAATATGTTTTTGGATAATGGCCTTTCAGATGTAGTATGTAAAATAAGAATAATCTACAGTGCATCAAATTGGAATTTGGTGAACTGAAAGATAATAAAATAGATTATTAGATAGAAATATATAGTTCAAAAAAACAATCGCATACTATTGACTTTTTTAATTCTTTATGTTATACTCATTAAATATAGGAGGGAGAATTATGCAAAAAGAGTCTTGTGCATTGTTTATACATCAAATTCACAATAATTTAGAAAAAAAAAACAATAATAAATTAAGAAAAAAAGGTATTACATTTTCTCAAATGAATGTATTGATAGCTCTCGTTGATATAAAAGAAAAAGGACTTACCTTCAAAGAACTTGAAAAGAAACTGGTACTTGCCCAGTCAACAACAGCAGGGCTTATTTCCCGATTAGAGCAAAAAGGGCTTGTTGAAGTTTTTGGTGATAATTCGGATAAGAGAATTAAATATGTGAGAATAACTCAGAACGGCGTTTCCTACTGCGATGATGCTCGAATGGAAATAAATAATACCGAGGAAACACTTCTGTCGGCTTTATCGAAAGATGAAAAGAAAACTCTTTTTTTGTTATTGAAAAAAGTAAATAATACCGTAAAATAAAATTTGCCTGTTTAAACAGGCAATTATAATAAATAAAATAATCGCATGCTATTAAACTCTTGCGATTGAAATAGAATGGAGGAAAACAAAATGAAAAATAACAAATCTATGGAATTGTTCAGTAAAGCGCCTGTTTCGCAGGCGGTATTCAAAAATGCATTGCCTGCTATGGCAGCAATGCTTATGGTGTTAGTGTATAATCTGGCAGACACATTCTTTATCGGGCAAACGCACGATGCACTTCAAGTAGCAGGCGTTTCTCTTGCGACCCCCGTATTTTTATTGTTTATGGCAGTAGGTACAGTGTTTGGTATAGGTGGTACTTCCGTGATATCAAGAGCAATGGGTGAAGGTAGGACAGAATATGCCAAAAAAGTGTGCTCTTTCTGTATGTGGGGCTGTGTAATCGTTGGTGTTGTTATGTCTGCAGCCATGTTAGTTTTTATGAAACCTATATTAACATTGGTGGGTGCAAGTGCAGACACTTGGAATTTTGCCCAAATTTATTTGACGATTGTTATTTGCAGCGGACCTTTTGTGCTAATATCCAATTGTTATTCTAACGTTATAAGAGCAGAAGGCGAATCTGGTAAGGCTATGATGGGAACTTTACTCGGAAATCTTTTGAATGTAATTTTGGATCCTATTTTTATTTCAGTATTAGGTTGGAATATTGCCGGTGCGGCTATTGCAACAGTTATAGGTAATGTAGTCGGTGCAGGATACTATATTTTGTATTTTTTAAAAGGTAAATCATCATTGAGTATAAGCTTGAAAGATTTAACTATGAAAGATAAGGTGGCAAGTTCTGTCCTTGCAATCGGTATTCCTGCAGCGTTAGGTTCATTGCTTATGAGTATATCCCAAATTATTATAAATAGTCAAATGGCTGAATATGGTGATATGGCAATTGCTGCTATGGGTGTGGCTATGAAGGTTGTCACTATTACAGGTATGATTTCAATGGGATTAGGTCAGGGTGTTCAGCCGTTGCTTGGATACTGTGTAGGTGCAAAATTGCACGAGCGATTCAAAAAAGTACTACGTTTTTCGGTGGTATTTTCCCTGTTGTTAAGTGTTGCACTTACAGTTCTTTGTTATTTGTTCACAAACCAGATTGTCAGTGCATTCCTTACAGATGCAACCGCTTATGAGTATGCTGTCAAATTCTCAAGAATTTTGTTAACGACAAGCTGTTTATTTGGTGTATTTTATGTAATCACAAATGCTTTGCAGGCGATGGGTGCGGCAACAAGTGCATTGATCATCAATTTGAGTAGACAGGGAATTATATTTATTCCGGCATTATTTATACTGAATGCAGCAATAGGAATGACAGGACTTGTTTGGGCTCAGCCGGTAGCAGATATTATTTCGTTATTTATTGCTTTTATGCTGTATTTAAAAATATCAGCGAAAATGTTTTCTGATAACGTAAATGATAGCAAGAAAGCTTAATACTTGAAAAAAACGGCTCTATAATATATATGGGGTGAAAAAAGAGAAGTATAAGATTATTACTTTTACTTCCCTAAAATTTCAAATTTAATTATTAACTTATTCAATAAAATGAAAATTTATCAGTCAAGAATTTTTCCCATATAATATTCATCAACGAACCTGCCATTGACTTTCATAGATTTTGGTCTTACTCCTTCCACTGTAAATCCATTCTTTTCATATAAATGTTTTTTTGGCTCTTTGTCAAGAGTGGTGGTGGAAAAAGTTCGATAACCTTAAGAGATTCTA
>NZ_KI272826.1:38233-55748 GCF_000469505.1 Leptotrichia sp. oral taxon 215 str. W9775
TTTCCCTTCAACAAATCCATTATTTATATTATATATTATAGAGCCTTTTTATATATGCACATATTATAGAGTCTTTTTACATTAACCTAATGCAGTATTTTGCATTCTCCTTCAATATTAGTAGGATAAATTAGTAAATTACCTGTATTATGATCTACATCTGCACAGTAATTGCTCTTAGTTGAAAAAACTTCCTTTTCAGGTATTATAGCATTTTTTTTATACTTGGAATAAGTTCTGTGAACTTTGATATTATTATATTTTGTATCGTTAATAAGACATGACTTATATGTAGTTAAAACTTAAAAAATAAGGATCATAAGCCTTTTTCAAAATTTTTCCGCGTCCTTCGCAATATCCTGATGTAATTTTTTCTGTTCCTGTCATATTAAATGAACAAAATAAAATTCCTAATAAAAGCAATATTCTTTTCATTTCAGATTTCCACTCTCAGAATAATTTTTTTTTAATAAATTTTCTAAATTTAAATATTCAGCATCTTTATTTTCTGTCTAATATAATTATAACTTATATTTTTGAAAAAAGAAGAAGAATACTGTAAATAAAAATTACAAAAAAATATAAACAGACAGAAACTGTCCTTCATAAAAAGTATAATATGGAAAATAATACAAGGAGATGAGAATTATGAATAATTTAAACCCGACTAAGAATGATGCCTTTTATGCAGAAAATTTTGATGACGAGATATTTATGCACTGGATGTTAAAGTGGCTTGTGATTGATGCGCAAGGAGACAAGAGTAAAACAGCTTTAAAGAGTATGACAAAAAAATTTATTGAAGAGACTACGGGAGAAAAACTGGATACAGAAGAGATTGAAATGTATTTTATAGATTCTTTTGATAACCTTATATATGGCGATACTATTATTCAGAGACTTTTAAGTGATTCGTCAATTTTATTGATTTTAAACAGACAAGATAAGAAGGCAAGGAAATATCTATATTTTAGAAATTATTTTGATGATGAATATTCAGAAGATTTTTTAAAGTATAGGGGAAAAATATTTAGATTACTTAAAAAATATGAAAATTTAGAAGATGATGAGGAAGAAAAAATTAAAATTGTACATTTTACACATGAAAAAGTATCCAGATATGTTCGTGAAGAAATTGGGGAAACAGGAATTGTATATGACAGGGAAGATTTTCTGAAATTGTTTGAAACTTTTGAAAAAGATATAGATGACAGCATATTTGACAGCTATTATAATCATAAGAAAATAAACAGGAAGGATTCAGTAGATGATGTAAAGGAAATTGTAGATTTACATGATATTCTACAAAAATATATGGAAACAAAGAATGATAAATATGATGTTTATAAGAGTCTTACTTACATGGAATGGGTTAAAGATGAATTTTTTCTGCAATTTACATATACCACGGATGAAGACTTGAATCCGATTGAAGTGATTGAATTGTGTTACTATACTTTGGAACCTGTGGAAGATGGTTTTTTAAAGTTAATGCAGGATGAGTTAAAAGAGGTATTTGATGATTTTACAATAATTGAAGAATTCTATCGCAGAAGAGAAAAAGTTGCATTAATGTATATGAAATTTAATAAGAATACTACATTAAAGGAAATAGAGAAAAAAATAGACGAAATAATCGAAAAATTAGAGAAGTATAATAAAGAGAATGAAAGTTTGGATATAAGAAATGAATATGCTGACATGAGGTATAGGAGAAAAAAAGCAAAGCCTAAAATAAAAAGAGTATCAATTCGTCGTTGACAAAAAGTAAAAGGAAGTTATAATTAAGTATAATAAAAGACTATGGAAGGGCTTAGTTATAATGGAAAAGATTAAAGATTCTGAGGAAAAAATATTTAGAATATTAAAAATAATAAAGAGGTTACAGCAGAAAGAAATATTAAATGGAGAAAATCTGGCAAATGAATTTAATGTTGATATAAAAACAATACAGAGAGATATAAAGACTTTGAGAGATTATCTTTTTGAAGAAAGTGATTCAGATATAGAATATTCCAGAGCTAAGAATGGATATTACCTGAAAAGTAATGATAACAAATCCCTTACAAATGAGGAAATCTTGGCTATAAGTAAGATAATACTTGAAAGCAGGGCTTTTAATAAAGGTGAAACTGATAATCTGATAGATAAGCTGATTAATCTGATGTCAGGAAATGACAGAAATATTATAAAAGACCTGATAAGTAACGAAAAGTTTAATTATATCCCTCTGCGGCATGGAAAAGATTTGCTTTCGGTTATATGGAATTTGGCACAGAGCGTAAAAAATCAGGAATGGCTTTGCTTAAATTACACTACGAAAAGCAATGAAGGTAGAAAATACAATGTAAAACCTTTATCCGTAATGTTTTCAGAATATTATTTCTATCTGATTGCATATATTGAAGACAAGGAAGAATATCCTGCTATTTTCAGAATAGACAGAATTACTGAAATAAAGGATATAAATAAAAAATTTAAGATTAACTATTTGGAGAAGTTTGAAGACGGGAAATTTAGAAAATACATACAGTTCATGCATTCAGGGCCTCTCACAAAAATAAAATTCAGATATAAGGGCTATCTTGAATATGTTCTGGATAGATTTCCGACAGCAGAAGTACTAGCTGAAGAAGCGGTTGGAGAAGGAAATTCAAGATATACAGTCTATACAGTTTCAATCGAAGTTTATGGAAGCTTTGGAGCGGAAATGTGGCTAAGAAGCCAGGGAGATTATGTTATTGATTATGAAATATTGAAATAAGGTAGGATCTATAGAAATTATAAAAAAATAACTCGGATAAAACGTTTAAGGAGTTTACAATAAAATAAAATATATGAGGAAAGAAGGGATTTGAAATGGAAACAAATGAAAAAAGAGAAAAGAATTACTGGGGGTACAGAATTGATGTAAAAAATCAGGATTTCTTTTTTAAGGAATTAGAACAAGGACGTTTACGACAAGGCTGGGGGTATACTGAAAACCAAAAATTGCCTGATACAAAAGACAGCGATGCCAGAAAAAATTTTAGTATGTATAATAATGTAAAAAAAGGAGACATACTACTAATACCTAGATTACCAGATTGGGGTAGTGTTGCTATAGCTGAAGCGGCTGAAGACTGGGATAAAGGATATAAATTTGAAATTGATGATGAAAAGAAAGATTTTGGACATATTTTTCCTGCAAACTATATTGGATGTTTTAATAGACATGGAAAAGATGTTTCCGGAAATATACAAAGTACGTTAAAAGCAAGAAATAGATTTTGGAATATCAGTCGTCTTTCAAAAGATGTTGAAAAAATTATGAAAAATTTAGAAGGAAACAAGGAATCAACAAGTGTCATTGAAAATATAAAAAATATAGTATCAGAACAAGTAAAATCTTGTTTTGATTTAAAGGGATTTTATGAAAAAGTTATCGTTGAATACAATCAAAAATTTACAGCTTCTCAGTGGGAAGATGTGCTAAAAAATGTTTTAGAAAAAATCTATCCTGGATATGAAATTGAAAAAACTGGCGGTATGAAAGAAGAAGAACATGGAACAGATCTTTTAGCAGTTATATCAGGACTTTCAAATTTGGAAAAATACAACATAGCTATACAAGTAAAAAATTACAAAGGTAAGATTTCTGATGATAATATTAATAATATTATAGAACAAATAAACAAAGCCAAGCGATATAAATGGGAAAATGATGGTAAACTAATTGATCAAATTTTGGTCATAACATCAGCTAAAGAAGAGGAAAATCCGAAATTAATTGAAGAATGCAAAAACAAGGAAATTAGAGTTATTTTTTCAGAAGAACTAAAAAAATTAATTTTTCAATCAATTATTGAAAGTATTGACTTAAAAGAAATCTTTGAAGAAATGTTGAGGGATTAGCTATAAATTGCAAGCCTATTTCAAAAGCAATAAATTATTGTTTTAAAGAAGTAGGCTTTTATTGTATTTTGCCATTCAAAATACAACATTAAACTCAAAAATGAAATTTTTATCTATTCGTTTTCCTTATACACTATAATAAATTCAAATTGGACTAAAATAAAAAACTGAATTATAATATAGATAACAGGATTTGTTTTAGTTTGTAATGCAAAATATTGTTGTGTATATACACATAATGAGATGGAATAGCATTTTTATTTTAAAAACATAAACTAAAATAAATTAAATAGTAAAAACTAGAAATAAATCAAGGAGGCGAACAGAATGAGTAAAACATTAAAAAGAGTAATGTTATTAGTTTTACTAGCAATTGGACTTTTGACGGGATGTCAAAAAGGTGCTGAAACAAAAGAAGAAAAGAAAGAAAGTGCAGATGGTGGAAAAGGAACTTTAAAAGTTATAGCCGCTTATGATGCAAAAGACAAAATTTTTGAAGAATTTACAAAGAAAACAGGAATAAAAGTAGAATTCTTAGATATTTCTTCAGGAGAAGTTTTATCAAAGTTAAGTGCACAAAATGGTAAAATAGGTGCAGATGTTTGGTTCGGTGGTGGAGCAGACAGCTTTATCGTAGCAGGAGAAAAAGGATATCTTGAAAATTATGTATCACCTGAAGAAAAAGAAATGGATCAGAGATTTATTGGAAATGACTTCTGGACAGGTGTTTCTATCGTAACAGCAGGATTCTTAGTAAATACTGATGTGTTGGAAAAAAAGGGATTGCCTGAACCAACATCATGGGCAGATTTAAAAAATCCTAAATATAAAGATGAATTAATCATGGCTGACCCGGCAATTTCAGGAACAAACTATGCAGTTGTTTACAACTTGTTACAATCAATGGGAGAAGAAGCTGGATGGGCTTATCTTGAATCAATAAAAGGAAATATTCCTTTCTATGCACAACGTGGATCAGAACCTACATCAAAAGTTAAAAATGGAGAAATGGCAGTAGGAATAATCCCTCTAGGTGGAGATACTTACAAAATGGAAAAAGAATTTAAAGTTAAAAATATAATTCCTTCAGACGGACTTCCATGGGTTCCGGCAGGAATGGCAATATTCAAGGAAGCTGAAAATAAAGATGCCGCAAAAGCATTTGTTGACTGGGCATTATCAAAAGAAGGTCAGGAATTCCTGAAAACAGTTGCTCCACGTATGATGGTAAGAAAAGATGTTACTCCTCCGGAAGAATTAAAAGGAATGACTGTTGATAAACTTATGAAAATGGATATTGCAGGAATGGGAACAAGAAGAGAAGAAATCTTGAAATTATGGAAAGAAAAAATGGGGAAATAGATTATGAATTTATTCCGAAAAAATATTAGTGAAAGAGCCCAAAAGAAACATTTTGGGCGTTCTTTCTTTTATATGGAAATTACAGATAGGATATTTTATCTGATTGCCGTTGTGCCGATAATGGTATTCATATTATGGCCTATAATTGCGCTGTTTATAAGAAGTGTTTCTCCTGGCGGGAAATTTACATTGGAAATGTATAACTCGCTATTCAAGGAACATTTTACTGTAATAACTGACAGTTTATGGGTATGTATGTTATCTACAACCCTATCAGTGATAATAGGTACTGTCATAGCAGTTTACATAACTTATGCACCAAAATTAATAAAAGGAATGCTGATGCTCCTCCTTATGCTTACAATGATATCACCACCTTTCCTGTCTTCGCTTTCGTATATACTGCTATTTGGAAAGAGGGGAATAATAACGGCTGATTTACTGCATCTGAATTTTAATCCTTACGGATGGCATGGAATAGTAATAATGCAGACCTTCAGTGAAATTTCGCTGGCTGCCCTTATTATAATCGGAGGACTTACGACAATACCTTCTTCCGTTCTGGAAGCAGGAAAAGATTTAGGTTCAAAATCAGGAGCCATACTTTTTAGAATAATACTTCCAATGCTTAAATCTTCAATAGTTGCAGTTTATTTTTTAATATTTGTAAAAAATATTGCGGATTTTGGAACGCCTATTATTGTTGGAGGTAATTTTAAGATGCTTGCCACGGAGGCATATAAGGGAGTAATTTCATATGGAGAAATAGAACAGGCAGCAGCCATCAGTTTTCTTATATTTCTTCCAATTGTATTTATTTTTCTTATATATAGGCATCAGCTTACAGCATCTAATGTTATGGGAAGTTTTTCAGAAAAATCAGGTCAGGGTGAAGAAAAAAGATATCAGCTGCCATTATATCTGAAAACGATTTTTGGATTTGTGACATTATGTTTTGCAATATATATGCTGCTGCAGTATATTTCTATATTTGTTTCAGCAGTATCAAGTAACAGTGGCGGGAAATTCCACTGGACAATGGAATTTATACAGTCATTTTCACTTACTAAAATTCCAAGTATGGTAAGAAGTGTGGTTTATTCCCTGATAGCAGGAGTTACTGCCAGTTTTCTTGGAGTTCTTTTTGCATATTATATAGACCGTAGAAAAGTGAAATTTTCTAAAAGCTTTGATTTTATTGCCGCATTGCCTTATATTCTGCCTGGACCATTTTTTGGAATAGCCTATCTTCTGGCTTTTCAAAATCCACCGTTACTTTTGACAGGAACAGGGGCAATAGTGGTGCTAAACTGTATTTTCAGACAGATGCCTGTAACAACAAGGGCAGCAAGTGCCAACCTCAGCCAGATAAGTTCATTGACGGAAGATGCTGCGAGAGATCTTGGAACACCTGGGATAGCAGTATTTTTCAGAATAGTGCTTCCACAGCTGAAACCAGCATTTTTAGTAGGATTTATAAATACTTTTACAACAACAATGACAACAGTAGGTGCAATTATATTTCTGATTACCCCTTCTGCAAAGGTTGCCACAGTTGAACTGTTTAATGAAATTCGTGACGGAGATTACAGAATGGCATCAGTTATTGCAAGTCTGCTGATTTTAGTAATATTACTTGTAAATATTTTATTTTCAATATTCATATTAAGAAAAAAGAAGGAGGGAAAGCATGTATCTTCAGCTGAAAAATCTATATAAGAAGTATCAGGATAATACTGTAGTGAGTAATTTTAATATAGATGTGGAAAAAGGGGAACTGATAAGTATTCTCGGGCCGAGCGGATGCGGAAAGACAACAACGTTGAGAATGATAGCAGGATTTATAACTCCCACATCAGGAGATATCTTTCTTTCAGGAGAAAAAATAACTGATTATCCGCCTGAAACACGTCCTGTGAGTACAGTTTTTCAAAATTATGCACTGTTTCCTCATCTGACTGTTTATGAAAATATTGAATATGGTCTTAGATATCCTTTAAAAGTTGGAAAAAAACTTGATAAGAAGGAAAAAAAGGAAAGGACAGAAAGAATAATAAATCTTGTAAATCTTAAAGGGCTTGAAAAAAGAAGAATAGACCAGATAAGTGGTGGCCAGCAGCAGAGGGTAGCTTTGGCAAGATCTCTTGTGCTTGAGCCAAAGGTTCTTTTACTTGACGAACCTTTATCAAATATTGATACAAAATTAAGGGAAACTGTAAGAAATGAAATAAGAAAAATACAGAAGGAACTAGGAATAACAATGATTTTTGTTACTCACGATCAGGAAGAGGCAATGAGCATTTCAGATAGGATTGTTGTTATGAATGGGGGGAATATTGAGCAGATAGGAACTCCACGTGAAATCTATACATTTCCTGAAACTGTTTTTGTTGCAGAATTTATAGGAAAGGCGAATATTATAAAAAGGGATAAAAAAAGCTTTATAATTCGTCCTGAAAATGTTAATATACCCTATAATGAAATAAATGAAGGAAATACGGATGAAGTAATTTCAGAAAAAGGAAAAATTATCAGTAAGGAATATCATGGAGCACTTATTTCCTATGAAATTGAAGTTATGAATGAACTGTCAGGCTTGAAAAGACTGAATGCTGTTATGATTTCCGGAAAAAAGGAATTTGAAACAGGGGAAATAGTGAGATATTCTATAAATAAACAGGATTTGTATGAGATAAAATCATAAAATTTGAAAATAATTAAGAGGATAAATTATAAAAATAGAAAATGGGGGAAATATGGCGCTGATTTATGTAACAGGAGGAGCTAAGAGCGGGAAAAGCAAGTTTGCTGAAAATCTTCTGCTTGGAATGAATAACGGGAATCAGAAAAATATTTATCTGGCAACTTCTGTTGCATTTGATGAAGAGATGAAGGTAAAAGTGGCTCTTCATAAGGAAAGAAGGCAGGATAAATGGCTTACAGTGGAAAGTTATAAAAATTTTAGTGAAACTCTGAAAGATGTACTTTCAGATGAAACAAAAGATAATATGCTTGTCGACTGCCTTACAAATATGATAAGCAATATTATTTTTGAGGAACATGACATCAACTGGGACAAACCTTCAGAAAAAGATTTTGAAAAATGTAACATTTCAGTGGAAAAACAGGTAAATGAACTGATAAATATTGTAAATAGATTTGAAAATGTTATCATTGTTTCAAATGAACTGGGAATGGGTATCGTTCCCAGTTATCCTCTTGGAAGATATTTCAGGGAAATAGCAGGAAAAATGAATCAGAAAATAGCAGAAATTGCTGATGAAGCATATTTCGTGGTATCGGGAATACCTATGAAGATAAAATAGAAATTGGGGGATTTATATGCTTAGAAAAGTGATTTTAATTTTTTACATGAAAGGAGTTTTATAAACAATGAATATTGACATTATAAGAATATTTGCTTTTGCTTTTATTGTGATGTTACATACTCTGAACAGGCAATATGGACTTACTGTGTGGATGAGCGGATATGCAGTTATTTCAATAGGAGTAAATCTTTTTATTATGATAAGTGGATATCTGTTGCTGGACAAGGCAGAATCAGTAAAGGACTTTTTTAAGAAAAGATTTTTCAGTATACTTCCTTTATTTGCAGTTTTTAATATAGTCTATATTTATTTTTATAATCATTCTTTCATGGCAATAAAAAAAATATCAGCACCTCATTTCTGGTATATTTATATGATTCTAGGATTGTATTTACTGACTCCGTGGCTGAGAAAGGTTTTGCAGTATGCAGAAAAGGAAACTTTTTATGTAGTTGTATTATGGTTTTTGTGTAATATACTTAATCCATATTTACAGTTTTTCAGATTACCTAAGATACCTTTTTCCCATTTTCCAATAACTGGCTTTATCGGATATTATATCTTAGGATATTATTTGAAAAAATACAGTAAAAAATTAGGGAAAATACCCTTTATCTGGGTAATAGCAGTATATATGGCCGGATTTTTTATAAGTGTTTTGTCTACAAGATATATTCTTATTACAACTGGAAACAGAATATCAGATTTTTTTGATAAAAATTCACTGGGAACATTTTTCATGACAGTTTCGTTCTTTATTTTCTGGCTGAAATTCAATTTTAATAGTAGAAACAGTATTGTGAGAATGATTTCAGATTCAACGTATTTTGCATATTTGATTCATATAATAGTTCTGCATTATGTTGTTAAAATAAGCGATGAAATGATTTTCAAATCAGTTGCAACCATTGTAGTAAGTATTATTACCGGGATTCTTTACAATTATACTAAAAAAATATTTGATGGATTTTGCAAAAGATATGAAAAAAAGACAATAAAATAACAGATAATTTATAATTAGATTTCATGAGAAGAAAGACTGTTCTTCTCTTTTTTATATCAATCCCCGTAGACCCGCCCTCGATATTATTAAAACAGTGTGTGGTAGTAACATTAAATCTATTGAAAGATATATAACTGTACACATGTGACAATACTGAGGATAAAAGTAAAAAAAGTTTAAATCTCCTCCTGATTCCATAAGCGTGACAGGCTTGTTTAAAATTCCGAAGAATTTTAGAGACACTCGCTTTTAACAATATCTACACCAAATATAAAACTGTATAGTAAAATTTTCAGCTGATTAGAAATATTAGTTTTCAATCAGTTCAGTCAGCCAGTTTGCCTGCTGAAGTTCAGTATCAGTTTCCCTGATTTTTTTTGAAAGCAAATCAAGTTCTTTCTGTAAAGCAGGAACATCTACTGTACTCATTATTTTTATTTCTGTAGTTGAATACAGGTTTACTTTCTGACCTGCAATATTTAAAAATCCTCTTAAAATATTTGATTTTAAAGTCAGAGTATCTCTTTCTGCTATCAGATCTGCAAGAGTCTGACCGTTTGAAACGGTAACACAGTTAGTTTTGTTAATCTGCTTAATAAGAATTTTCAGCTGATTAATGTTGTTATCAAGTTCATTCAGAAGTTCTTCAGGTTTTTCTGAAGGTTCGTCATTTTCCTGAACTTTTGCATTATTATTAAGTCTCACCCTTAACTGATCTATTCTTTTCTGTAAATCTGCCCTTAAAATAAGAGCCTCGGCAAGTTTCATATATAACCTCCATTTTATTTTTATATATTAAATTTATATAATTGAATTATACTCAAAAGATTTTTTTATGTCAATATTGTTGACAAAAAAATAAAAAAGGAGTATGATGAATTTATAAAACAATTAAACTTCAGGGCAGGGTGAAATTCCCGACCGGTGGTATATAAGTCCACGCGATTGAAAAATCAAGAACCGGTGTGATTCCGGTACCGATAGTATAGTCTAGATGAAAGAAGTTGAAATATAGTAATAATCGTATTTAAAGTGTATATGAGTTAATATGCTGATGTTGTTACAGTTTTTATATAGCTTAGCTTGTGATAGATGAAAAATGTATGTGGCATCAGATATTGAAAGTATATGAAGATTATTACAGATATTTAGTCCCGGGGTTTTAATTAATCCTGTTTTTTTATTACCTGAAAAATTGTTTTAAATAAAATTATTTTAGGAGGAAAAATGAAAAAATTTGAAGGGAAATTTAATGGAAAAGGAATAAAAATCGGTATTGTAGCAGGGAGATTTAATGAGTTTATTACATCAAAATTAGTAGGCGGAGCAGTAGATGTACTGAAAAGAAATGACGTAAATGATGAAGATATAGACATTGCCTGGGTTCCGGGTGCATTTGAAATACCGTTGATTACTAAAAAAATGGCTGAATCAAAAAAATATGATGCAATAATAACTTTGGGAGCAGTTATAAAAGGTTCTACACCACATTTTGACTATGTATGTGCAGAAGTTTCCAAAGGAGTGGCTCAGATTTCATTGCAGACAGGTTTGCCTATAATGTTTGGAGTGCTGACTACAAATAATATCGAAGAAGCAATAGAAAGAGCTGGAACAAAGGCAGGAAATAAAGGTTCTGATGTTGCGTTTGGTGCATTGGAAATGATTGATTTGATAAAAAATATTGGATAAAGTTAAGGAAAATAATATGGAAGAAAATATTAATGAAAAATATATGCGGATGGCAATTGAACTGGCGAAAAAAGGTGCAGGAGCAGTAAATCCTAATCCAATGGTTGGAGCTGTTGTAGTGAAAAATGGCGAAGTAATCGGGAGAGGATATCATAAGTTTTTTGGCGGTCCCCATGCGGAAGTTTATGCATTGGAAGAGGCTGGTGAAAAAGCTGAAGGAGCTACAATTTATGTGACTTTGGAGCCATGTTCCCATTATGGAAAAACACCGCCTTGTGCAAAAAAAATAATAGATATGGGAATAAAGAAGTGTTTTATCGGCTCAAGTGACCCAAATCCGAAAGTGGCAGGTAAAGGTGTGGCAATGCTGAAAGAAGCAGGAATTGAAGTTGTTGAAAATGTATTAAAAGAGGAATGTGATAAGGTAAATCAGGTTTTCTTTAAATATATAAAAACAAAGATTCCTTATCTGTTTGTAAAATGTGGAATAACATTGGACGGAAAGATAGCCTTGTCAAATGGGATTTCAAAGTGGATAACAAATAGCATCGCCAGAGAGAAGGTTCAGTATTACAGAAATAAATTTATGGGAATAATGGTCGGGATAAATACAGTTCTTACTGACAATCCAAGTTTGACAGCGAGAATTGAAAATGGTGTAAATCCTTTCAGAATTATTGTTGATCCGAATCTGCAAATTGATGAAAACTGTAAAGTTGTGAAAAATAATGAGGATGAGAAAACTATGATTATTACTTCACAAAAAAATCTGTTTACTGAAGATACTGAAAATACTGAAATTCAAATTAAGCAAAAAAGATTATCTGAAGAAAATAAAGTAAAATTTATTTTTATTGATGGAGAAAAATTTTCTTTTAAAGAAATGCTTGAAGAAATTGGAAAAACAGGAATTGACAGCATTTTACTGGAAGGTGGAGAAACCCTTATTTCTCTTGCGTTTGAAGAAAATGTAATTGACGGCGGAGAAATTTTTATTGCAAACAAGATTTTAGGTGATAGCAGAGCAAAACCTTTTATTTCGGGATTTGTAAGGGAGAAAATGGAAGAGGCTGTTCAATTGACAAATGTGAGAAATAATATTTATGGTGAAAATGTAGGAATGGAGTTCTATTTTAAAAAATATAATGAAATGGAACAGGATTAGGAGAAAATATGTTTACAGGTTTAGTCGAAGAAATGGGAAAAGTAGTGAATATTTCTAAAAAAGCGACCGGTTTAGGAATAACGATAAAAGGTGACAAGGTTACTGAAAAGGCAGAAATTGGAGATAGTATAGCGGTAAATGGAGTCTGCCTGACAGTTACGGAATTGAGTGGAAATACTTTTACAGCAGATGTGATGTATGAAACGATTGAAAGAAGCGGGCTGAAACGGATAACTGCCGGAGAAACTGTAAATCTTGAAAAATCATTGACTTTAACTACATTTTTAGGTGGCCATCTTGTCATGGGAGATGTTGACAGTGAGGCAGAAATTATTTCAATTGTTCCAAAAGGGATTGCTAAACTGTATAAATTTCAGCTGGAAGAAAAACATAGGCAGAATATAAAATATGTAGTTGAAAAAGGTCGTGTGACAATAGACGGAGCAAGCCTTACAGTCATTGATACAGATGATGATTCAGGAACTTTTTCTGTGTCACTTATTCCACATACTTTGGAAAATATAACACTTGGAAAAAAGAAAGTCGGAGATTTTGTTAATATAGAAACAGATTTATTTGGGAAATATGTGGAAAAAATTTTGAAATTTAATAATGTAGAAACTGAAAAGAAAGAAAAATCCGGCATTACAATGGATTTTTTACAAAAAAATGGGTTTTAAGGTATAAATATATCTGAAAAGAGGTAGGAAAATGGAAAGAAAATTTAATACAATAGAAGAAGCAATAGAAGAAATAAGAAATGGGAAACCAATAGTTATAGTAGATGATGAAGACAGGGAAAATGAAGGGGACTTATTTTTACCTGCAGAAGTGGCAACATACGAGACAATAAATTTCATGATAAACAATGCTAGAGGTCTTATGTGTGTTCCGTTAACAGAGGAAAGGGCAGAAGAACTGGAACTTGCATTTATGACAGAACATAATACAGATAATCATGGAACAGCCTTTACAGTGTCAGTTGATGCAGCAGAAGGGACAACTACGGGAATATCTACTGGAGACAGGCTTAAAACAATAAAAGATCTTGCAGATCCTTCAAAAAAGGCGGAAGATTTTAGAAGACCTGGGCATATGTTCCCACTTGTTGCAAAAAAAGGTGGAGTCATAGAAAGAAAAGGCCATACAGAAGCAGCTGTTGATTTAGCTGGAATTGCAGGATTTTCAAAAGTTGGAGTAATAATGGAAATTTTAAATGAAGACGGAACTATGGCAAGAAAGGATCAGCTGTTTGAATTCTGTAAAAAAAATGAACTTAAGATAATAACTATAGAAGACTTGATTATATACAGAAAAAAACATGAAAAACTTGTAAAAATGGAAGCTGAAGTGAAAATTGCAACTAAATTTGGAAATTTTGATTTTGCAGGATACAGTGACAAAATTGAAAACAAGGAATACATAGCCATTATAAAAGGTGATATACGTAATAAGGAGAATGTCAGTGTAAGATTGCATTCAGAATGTCTGACAGGAGATGTTTTCGGCTCTAAACGTTGCGACTGCCAGGATCAGCTTCACAGGGCACTACGTGAAATAGAGGAAAAAGGTGAAGGCCTTCTAATTTATTCAAGACAGGAAGGCAGAGGAATAGGAATACTTAACAAACTGAAGGCGTACAGGCTGCAGGATGAAGGGTATGACACAGTTGAAGCAAATCATCAGCTTGGATTTGAAGATGATCTGAGGGATTATGCAATAGCGGCACAGATTATAAAAGACCTTGGAGTAAAATCGGTTTCCTTGAAAACAAATAATCCTCTGAAAATAAAAGGCTTGGAGCAGTACGGTGTAACTGTTGCATCAAGAGAGGAAATTGAGATAGAAGTTAATGCCTATGATAAGAAATATCTGAAAACAAAGAAGGAAAAAATGGGGCATATATTGAGACAGGAGCTATAAAGTAAATTGTAAAATATGTACTGCACCCAAAATCTTAGACACAAATTGAAGGTGCAGTACACAAATATGGTTTTTATATATTTTGTTTACAATTTTTGTTTTAATCATTCTTTCTTTTTTTAGCAATTAATTAATTAATTAATTAATCACTTCTAGTTTTCTTTTCTTATATTTTATATTGAAGATAATATTTTTTAAATAATTAATTTTGTACCATTGCAAATTTATTTTTTTGTATATAATTTTTGCGATAAAATATGAAAGAATAACACTTGCAACAACATCAGTAGTCCAATGACGCACTAGATAAACACGGCTCATTCCTACTAAAACTCCTAATACGAATAAAATTGTCCTGATAAATTTATTTTTTATGTAAAATGATAAAATCCAAATTGTTCCCCAAATAGTAATTGTATGTCCTGATGGAAAAGAAACATAACTTCCTTTCCAAAATGAGCTGTCTTTAATCATAGTCATGATTCCATAAAATTTATCAGGATTTATAGTTATTGATGGTCTTGCTCTTGCGAATAATACTTTCATTATATTCACTGTAATTTGAGTCGAAAGCAAAGTAAAAATTATTGCTAAAATATATTTTTTTAAAAAATTATATTTCTGTTTATTGCTTAAAAATAATGAGAGTAATACAATTGTAAGTAACAATTCAAAATATCCTTCACCAAATTTAGTAATAAAACGAAAAAATCTTTCAATACTTTCTGAATGACGAAAAATACTTGAATCTGAAATATATGATAAATGTTTAAAAAAGAATTTATCTATAGAAAAAATATAATTTGTTAGTTTCAATTGTATCACTTCTCCTTCTCTTTAAATGAAAAAATTATTAGTTATTTGATTTATATCTTTTTATTTTTCTAAAATTAAGATATAATATTTTTAAGATGAGTAATATTAACATAAAAAATAAATTTTAAAATGAATTTAAACTGAATAAATTTTGGAAAGGAAAAATAAAAGAAAAATGGGAAAGATATTAGTTGTTGAAGATGATAAAAAAATATCTAGAATTTTGAAATTACAGCTGGAGCGGAAAAATCATGAAATTACGGTAATTGAAAATGGAATTGATGCTTTGAATGAAATTGATAAAAAGAGGGATTTTTATGATTTGATGCTTTTAGATTTGGGACTGCCTTTGATGGAAGGAAATGATGTCTGCAAAAATGTTAGAAAAATATCAGAAGTTCCAATAATCGTTGTTTCTGCAAAAAATAACATTGAAGAAAAAGTTGACTTATTGAAATCAGGAGCTAGTGATTATGTTACGAAACCTTTTGATTTTCTTGAGCTTGATGCAAGAATTGACATAAATATTAGAAAAGAGAAAATTTCTGAAATTGTTTATAAAACATTAAAGTTAAATACTGAAAATTATTCTGTTTATTTGGAAGAAACACCTGTTTTATTAACAAAAACGGAATTTGAACTGGTTAAGCTTTTGATTGAGAATAAAGAGGAAATTGTTTCACGAGATAGAATTGTTGAAAAAATATGGGGTTGGGAAGCTAGTGATAATCTGCTTGATAGTACGATGAAAAAAATTAGGCAAAAATTGGGAAAAGAAAAAATTAAAACTGTGAGAGGAATTGGGTATATTTTAAAAATATGAAAAAAATAAAAGACAAAATAATTTTTGCAAATACGATAAGTCTAGTTTTTATCTCATTTATAATTATATTGGGAATGACTATATTTTTAATTCATAAAGCTGTTGAAGCTGAAACTAAAGAAATGGATAAACTTGTCTTATCTGCCATTGAAAAAATAAATAATGTTCCAACTGATAAATTGAAAGAGACTTACAAAAATTACGATTATGCCGATAAACAATATATTTCTCTTGCGGTTGAAAAAAATGGGAAT
Source organism: Leptotrichia sp. oral taxon 215 str. W9775 (assembly GCF_000469505.1). Taxonomy (NCBI): domain Bacteria; kingdom Fusobacteriati; phylum Fusobacteriota; class Fusobacteriia; order Fusobacteriales; family Leptotrichiaceae; genus Leptotrichia; species Leptotrichia sp. oral taxon 215. The sequence goes on from NZ_KI272826.1 coordinate 54,495, forward strand.
TTTATTTATTTGACAGATGACGAAAATCGTTCGGATTTTAAGAAAATTGAAGAGAATAAACTTGAAACAAAATGGGACAGATTTGTCTACAAAAGAATTTACACTGTGAATAATACAAAATATTATGCAATAAGAAATTTTGAATTTATGGAAGCACATGAAATTTTGTACGTTATGCTTTTAATGTTTGCTTTAATCACGATTTCGATTATTGTAATTTCAAAAATTGTTGCTGAAAATGTGTTAAATCCTTTGACAAACATAATTTCCCAAAGTAAGGAAATGAATGAACACAATATTGATACACAATTGACAAAAACAAGAGATGATGAAATTGGAGAATTAATTGATGTATTAAACGAAACTTTTAAGAAAAAAGAGGAAATTATAAAAAGTCAGAAGACATTTTCTTCTGATGTGTCACATGAATTGAAAACGCCACTCGCCATAATGAAAGGTTATTTGGATGTTTTAAAATGGGGGAAAGATGATGAAAAATTATTAGAAGAAGCCATTGAAAATATGGATATTGAAGTAAAAAATTTTGAAAGAATTATAAATACACTGTTTTTAAGTTCCAATCTTGAAAAAATTACTATAAAAAAAGAAGTTATTGATGTAAAACAACTTTTTGAAAAAATAAAAAAAGATTATGAACTTTTGAATATCAAAAGGGAAATTTTAGTAAAATCTGATGACAATGTGAATATCTTTGTCGATAAAAATTTGATTTCAGAAGTTTTGCGTGGATTGATTGACAATAGCATAAAATATTCTATTGGAAATATTGAATTAATTGCGAAAGAAAGTGAAATAGTTGAAATTATTGTAAGAAATTATGGAGAAGGAATTCCTGAAGAAGAAAAGAAAAAAATATTTAGTAGAAATTTTCAAGGTAAAAATGCTAAAAAAGGAGCTGGACTTGGACTTTCTATTATACGAGATATTATTTTGCTAAATGATGGAGAAATTTATTTGGAAAATAGGAAAGACGGAGTTGATGTGAGAATGGAATTTAAAAAAGTTGAAATTGAAGAATAAAAATAATTAAAATAGAAATAATTAAAAAAACAGAGTGCTATAACCACTCTGAAATTATTTACATAAATATATTTGGATTTCTTATTTTTTTAGTTAAAAAAATAAGAAGAAATTTATAAAAATCTCCATCCTTATTTTTAAAACTGCTATTTTAAATGAAAAAATTATTAGTTATTTGGTTTATATCTTTTTATTTTTCTAAAATTAAGATAT